>JAJDDR010000110.1 GCA_029260255.1 Phycisphaerae bacterium | reverse complement strand
CACCCGCTCAGCGTGAATCAAGATCAAAAAGCACAAAACCCGCCGCGAGAACGCCCCCCAATCAGAGCCCGGAGCGCCAGCAACGGGTCGCGGGAATTCTCACTCCGTCGCCGACCGGAACGTCGACTCGCCCCGTGCTCTGCGTCAATTGAGGGGAATCGTCTGGAATGGACACATCGGAGTCTGGTAAGATGCTAAAGCATCGTCTGCGGGCTACGTCATCTCGGCCTTAGTGGACGGTGCGTCGGAGGACCGGGCGATGAGCTTGGTTGCGCATGCCTTGAGTCTGGTGGTGCTGGTCGGCGGGGACCCGCAGGTCCCGCGGGTGGAGATCACGCCGATTCTGCACACCGGCGATCCCGCCCCGGGACTTCCCGGGGCGACGATGGTCTACTTCCTGCCCCCGCAGATCGACGGTGCGGGCAACGTGCTCATCGATGCATTCTATTCGTCGGGTGGTGAATCGTCCGCCGGTAGAGGGTTGTGGTATGGCCCGCCGGGAGCGCTGCAACTCATCTCCTTCACCGGGATGCAGGCGCCCGATCTTGCGCCCGGGGTGGTCATCGACTTCACGGGTGACACCTGGCTGGCGGAGAACGGGTGGATTGGCTTCAGCGGGCATCTTTCGGGGCCTGGCGTCGTGTCCGGCGTCAACGACATAGCCAACTTCATCGGTCCGCCGGGGGACATCCGCAAGGTGCTCCGGGGCGCGGACTCGGCGCCGGGTTTGGAGCCGGGGACGGTGATCGACGTGTCGAGCGGAAACGGCTTGACCCCGTGGCTGAGCGACAACGCCACGCTCCTGGTGATCGCGTGGCTCGCCGGCCCGCAGGTCGACGAGACGAACGACCAAGCCATCTGGATTGGCCCGCGTGACGACCTGCAACTCATCTGGCGCAAGGGCACGGAGGCTCCGGGCACCAACGGCGCCCGATTCGCCTGGGCTGACGGGATCAAGTTCAACGATAATGACGAGATCGCCTTTCGCGGCGGCTTGGTGCGCGAGGGTGACATCGACCACACAAATGATGCTGGGATATGGGCGGGCGCCCCGAACGGGATGGAACTTGTGATACGCCAGGGGGACCGCCCGTGGGGTATGAAGCAGGGGGTTTTCGTTCCCGGGACCGGGATGGGTATCCCCGCGTTGAACGCCCACGGTGACCTCGCTTTTGGGTTGCCACTTGCTGGCGACGGTGTGACAGACTCGAACGATTGGTCCAATTGGATCGTCGCCGACGGCGAACCCCGGTTGATCGTACGCGCTGGAGATCCTGTTCCCGGGCTTGCCCCTGACATCGTTTTCGCGTTTGCGGCGGCCGAACGCCTGTCGCAGTCGCGAGTACTCGCCTTCGACGCGCGGTTTCTCGGAAACGTTCCGCTGTCCGAGGATCGCGCCCTGTTTGTGGGAGGCTACGACTCGATGGCCATCGGGCTGCGTGAGGGCGACCCGGTTGTCGGTCAGGGAGGTGCTTCCGTCTACACGAACTTGATATTCGCCGGTGGACGCGGGGCAAGCAACGACGTGGGCGACCAGATGTTCATGGTTGGGTTCCAAGATCCCCAAGTTTCCGAGCAGGATATCGCGGCGTTGGCGCTTCGTGATCATCGCACGGGACTTACATATCCCCTGGTTTACGCGGGGGCCGATCTCGGTGGTCGCACGGTCTCATTGCCTTCGCCAGGGGATGGCGGATCGATCGCCTGGTGGAGATCAGGGGGGAGCGACGGTCAATGGCAGAGCTTCAATGACAACAGGGAGCTTGCGATCAGGCTCGAATTCGAGAACGGAACGCATGGCGTTTTTCTCGCACATCCCCCCGCCGCGGGAGACGCGGATCAGAATGGAGTGCTCGACCTCAACGACTACGCTGAGATGTTTGCCTGCACGGGAGGGCCGGGCATTTCTCCATCCTCAGACGACTGCACAGTGTTTGACATTGATTGGGACGATGACGTGGATCTCTTGGACTTGGGGTGGCTTCAAGTTCTCTTTGGAGGAAGTGACTGACCGTGTGCAGGCACGCGGCTGCACATTACGATTCTGACACCGGAGCAACCTCAAGGGCGCGGGTTGCATCATTGAATCAGAAGCGTCCGGTGAGTGAATAAAGCGGGCTTTCAGTCCGCTTGCGGGGGGTGTCTGCGCGTATCGGCTTTCAGGCAGATGCTACGAGAGGAGGTGAGTTGGGTCGTCTGACGCATGAGATACTCCTGACAGGGCCGGAGAAAAAGAAGTCGTTTTCTTGTTTGGTCAATGGCGGTTGCCCGTTGAAAACGGGCTCACACATGGAGAATGAACATGTATCACAACACTCGGATGTACACGGCGATTCCCTCGATTATTTGTGCCTCTCTGGTGTTCGTCGGGTCAGCGGCGGCCCAATGCAACCCTCCCGGCCCCAACACAAAGTGCTGGGACAACGAGGCTGGGAACGGCCTCTGGAGCTTCGACCTCAACTGGGATCCCAATGGACCTCCCTTGTCTACGGACGACGTCTTCCACCTGATCGGTGGAACGATCACGATGAACATGGGGAGTTTCGCTAACCCGGTGCCGATCAAGTCGTTCACGTTCGAAGTTCCCGGGGGGCTCTCGATTGACGCCGGCAGAGGGCTATTGGTCGAAGGTGCATTCTCGGAGGGTCTATTCAGGTCGGGCGGGGCGCCGCCGGCGCAGCCCTACGGACTGACAGTGAACGCAGGCGCGAAGCTGAAAGTGATCGGCGATCTCGACTTCGTCAGCGCGGTAGTCCCGGACGCGACCGCCGGGAGCCGGACCCTGATTGACGTTGGCGGCGTGACTCGGGCCGCTGACTGGACACTCGGTGCTTTCACGGACGTTGTCGCGCTTGGCGGGATCGACCTGAGTGCGTTTGTGAACAGCAACCTCTGGGTCATCAAGGGTGATGTGCTCGTGATCGGCCCGATCGTCGGCGCGTATGATTGGACTGTCGTAGCGGCGGGCGCAACCAACACCCCCAGGATCGAGGTGCAAAGAGGGTCGATGGATGTTGACAAACTCACCGTCGAAAGCGGAGCGACCGTACTCCTGACACAGACCTCCGGAATCCCAACGACGTTGAACATCGGGGAGATGCTGCTGATCGATGGAGGCGTGGTCACGACCGAATTCGCCAACCTCGACGCGGAACCGTTGTCGGTTGTTGTTCTCACCGGCGGTGGGACTCTCCAACTCGCTGACTTTGGCTCCTTTTTCCGCTCGGAATTCGCAAAGCTCGAGTACGGCGATCCCGGCACATCCGGCAATCGGCTCGAAACCGGAGGAGCGCTTTCGTTGCGCGGCTATTCGACGTTCGCTCCAGTCCAGGGTGTGGCCGGTTCGATGACGTTCCTGGTCGACGATGAACTGTTTATCCAGTCAAGAATCCACGCGGAGGCATCAGCTTGGGATAGCTCGGGTGTGGATCTGCGGGTGTTCGGCGCGAACGATACACAACGGAAGATCGAGGTGACGTCTCCGGACTTCAACGGAATCTGGTTCGCCGACTCTTCGTGCATCAAGCCCTGGAAGAGCTTCGAGATCGACTGCGTCGGTTTCCCTTGCGTGTTTTGGACCGTAGACGAGCAGGCCAACTCCAATCCCTTTGTGATCCAACAAACGGGTAATCCAGAGGCCATGTATGTTGATGGCGACGTCACGCTGCACGATCTTTCCTTTTTGTGGCCCGTCGATGCTCGAAAAGTCTACTACAACGGAACGTTGTTCGGTCCTGAAATGACCGATCCGCCCATCTCCTTCGTGTTTAAGTCGCTCTACGGCGACTGGAACAATGACTGTCTGATTACGGAGGATGAGCGGACGGCGCTCTTGCGGATCATTGTGGGGCTGGATCCTTACGACCCGCTGTTCGATCTTGATTGTGACGGCGTGATCACGTCACCGACGGAGCAGGCCCGCTTCAACGAGAACATCGACAACCAATTCGGAGCGCTGCCGGAATTGTGCGTCCTGTGCGACGCCGCCCAGGATTGCGGCGACCGCCTCGACAACGCAACCGGCAACCTGCCATCCGACGGGATTCGTGACGACAACTGCGTTTGGGTCGGTTGCGACTTTCCGCCGGACGGGTCGTGCAACTTGATCGACATCATCTTCGCCGACGCGGGCGGGGACTTCGGAGCGTGCTCGCCGAACGGGTTCTGCAACTTTCACGATCGGAACCACGTCCTGACGTGTTTCGGCGGGACGAATCTGTGCGATGACATCAACATGGACCTGGGCGGATCGTACGGCGCCTGCCCGCCAGACGGGTACTGCAACATCCACGACGCAAACCACGCGCTAACCTGCTTCGCGGGGACCAATTCATGTTCGTGCCCGGGTGGTTCACCGGCCGCGATGCAGGGACCCGGCGATGGCGGGGCGACGGGACTCGTGGCTGTTCCGGTGCCGGCTTCGGTAGCGCCGAACGTCCGACGCGTGCGGATCTTCACGACGGGCGCGGTGGCGGACATTCAGGGGTATCAGTTGGACCCGATCGTGAGCGGCGGGACCGGCGGGCAGTTGGAGTTGTTGGACATCACGATCGAGCCGCGGGCGGACTTCGTATTCGCCGGGCGTACGGACACCTACGAAGCCTTCAACCTGACGAACGGCCAGATGCTCTGCGGGCTGGACGGTGATGGCGTTGCGACGACCGGTCCGGCATACTTGGCCACGTACACGTACCGGGTGCCGTTGACCGCGGCGGGTGACTTCGTGCTGGACATCCGTCGAGACGAAGCGGCGGGCGACCAGACGTTCATGATCGCTTCGGGGAACGGGCGGATCGAAGTCAGCGCGACGACGCCGGGAGTCGTCAGCGCGAGCCCGGCGGTAGTTCCGTAGCGGAGTCATGCCCACGCGAGCATGGGCATGACACGCCGCCGCCCGCAAGGGGCGACGCTACATCGTTCTCGGGCGACGCTACATTTGTCTGCGGGCGTGCGTCGGGGGGCGGCGGGGCGTATACTCTGCGGCGCGGAGCGGGCGGTGATGATCGCCGGCGATGCCTCGTGCGTCGCCGGAGGAAAGTCCGAACTGGGCAGGGCACGGTGGTTGGTAACGCCAACCCGGGGCGACCCGAGGGAAAGTGCCACAGAAATGACACCGCCTAAGCCGGGAAACCGGCCGGTAAGGGTGAAATGGTGCGGTAAGAGCGCACCGCGTCGGTGGTGACATCGACGGCAGGGTAAACCCCACCGCCAGCAAGCCCAAATATGCGACGCGAGGCGGCCCGTCTCACGCATCCCGGTCCGCCGGGACGCAGCGCCGCGGGTAGGGTGCTTGAGCCGCCGGGCGACCGGCGGCCTAGATGAATGATCGTCCGCCGCGGCCGAAGGCCGCGGTGAACAAAATTCGGCTTACAAGCCCGCTCCGCCTTCTCTTGGGTACATTCGAGGATTTCCGAGTACCTCGCTAGGCCCGCGGTTCACGGCGGGTATGGCTGCGCGCCACCGTGTTCCCCCCGATCGCGTCCCCCGCCGCCTTGGGCGGCGGGGGAAGCGATCGGGGGAGCAGCGCACGCCGTACCGTCACCCGGTCTGAAGGCCGGGCCTAGCGCGGGCGTCATCTCGAAGACCGCAACGCTCGCGCGCACCCCCGAAGCGCATCCCGGAATTCCCGGATGGACCTTATTGTGTCTTCCCGCCCGCGCTACTCGATGTAGCCCAGACCTTTGAGGCGGTCGGTGATCTCCGCGTCGGAGTCGGATTCGAGCTTGTCGAGTTCGCGCTCGATGACGTGCACAATGAACTCATCGGCGGACTCGTAGCCCGCGACCGATGCGACCTTCTTGACGCGGTCGTACAGGTTTGAATCGATCTTGATCTTGGCGGCCATGTTACTTGACTCCGTTACCGCGCGCTGCGGGATTCTCTGAAGGTAGTCATTTCGAGCGGAGCGAGGAATCTAGCCGCGACCCGGCAAGGTGCTTCGCTCCGCTCAGCATGACGATCAACGGATCCTGCTCCCATCGGCAGCTCTCTGTGCTCACCGGCCATCGGCCAATGAAGTTGCGAACAGGTCTCTGCCTTTCATTTGCTCCGGCGGCGCCACGCCGAACGCGTTCATCAGCGTCGGCGCAATATCGAGCAACGTCGGATCGATCACGCCAACTCGCCTGCTGGAGAACAACACACCCGGGACCAACTCCGGCGCAACGCAGTGATCGCCGCACCAGGCGTCGGTGTTGTCTTCGATCACCTTCTCGGGAAACTCACCGAGCGATCCGCCGCCCTGGTACCCCGTATCGTACCCGACGATCATGTCCGGACCCACCTCGACCAGGGGTCCGCTGAAGATGCGATCACACTGGTACACGTCTCTGACGACCCGGGCGCCCGTCTCCGGATCGCGGTAGGCCTTGAGCTTCTCCGTCACCTGGTCCATCAACGCCCGTTTGTCGGCGGGGGGAACGATCCCGGCTGTCTCGCGACCCTTGACGTTCACGTACATCGCGTTGATGCCCAGCGCGTAGACCCTGGTCTCCGCGAAATCGAAGTTGAACGGCGCGGACGGCTGGTACTCGCTCTTCATCGCGGCGTATCCGTTGTCCCGCAACCACGTGTTCATGTTGAACCGCCGGCGGTACGAGCCGAACCCGTGATCGCTCATGACCATCAGCGTCGCATCCGGATACTGTTCGGCCACCTGCCCAACGACCGCGTCGAGCCGCACGTATACGTCCTCCATGACGCGCTTGTACTTGACGCGCTCCTCGTCGTTGATGGCCGGGTGATCCGCGTCGCGCACACCCCAGAACGTGTGCCCGATCTGATCCGAGGAGCCGAAGTAGAAGAACAGCAACCCGCCGTGGTAATGGTCCAGCGCGAAGTCGAGCAGCTTCAATCGTTCCTGGTAGATCAACTCTGCCTGCTGGAGGAACTCGTCGCGCGAGAGGACCTTGTTGGACAGCGCCTTGGTGTCCTCCGGCAGACCTTGCGTGTAGTAGCGCCCCACCTTGTCCGAGACGCGCACGCTCCAGTCGGACGGCTGGTCGATCTCCCACGACTCCTCCCGCGGATCGAAGTTGAACGGCGAGACGTACAGCTTGAGATGCGGGTGGACTTCTTTCAGATAGAATCGACAGATCCCCTTGAGCGCCAGCGCGTGCGGGATCATCTCGAACTCAACGCCGTACCAGTCGCTCCACTCGCCCTCGTTGAGGATGACGTCCTGGCCCCCGTAGGAGATCGAAACCACGGAGTTGCTCGGATCGCGGTGGATCACGAACGGCACTTCGGAGTACTTGCTCTTTCCGCCGCGCGAACGCTTCTCGCTCGTGACCTTGAAGTCGTTGACCGGTCCGACGAACTTACCGACCGCGCGATGATCGTTCACGAAGAGCGCGTGCACCTTCCCGCCGGCGGCAGGCAGTGGCATGTACCGTTCGTCGGGATCCTCGGTGTAGTAAGAGAACGTCCCCTGCGAATTGACCAGGTCGACCGTTCCCATGTCCGACAGGCAGCAGAAGTGCGACCCACCGGACTCGGTCGGCGGATAGTTGGCCGGCATGCGAAACACGTGCGCGGGAACGCCCGATTCCGTCAGATACTCCCAGAACGCTCGCGCGTGGCGGTTCGTCTTCATGCGCGTCGCGCGAAAGGGGAACTGGTAGCCGAACATCGACACGCTGTCCCAATCGTTGCCCACGATCGGTAGCGGATCCGGGGGATCATGCGTTGCGGCCGACGAGAACGGAACGGCCGTCTCCGGGTCGCGGTGAACGAAATCGAACACGCCGTGGTGCCCCGAATCCGTGCCGGTGATCAGATTGGACCACGCAACGGGGCTCTGCGGCGGGGTGCTGGTTCCCAGTCGCGTGTACGAGCCTCTTTGGGCCAACTTCGCGAGATTCGGCAATTCGCCGGCCGCCAGCATCGCGTCGCAGAGCACGGGGTCCAGACCGTCGAAGCCGAGGACGATGACTTGCTTTTCGTGCGCCTCGTTGGCGGGCTCGCACCCCGTGAGTGCAAGAACCATCAAGCCTGCCAGGGTGGCCCATCGCTTCAGCGGTGGGGGACACGAGCGACGCACGAGTTCGCGTTCCCCACGGCTAAAGCCATGGGCCACCCAAACGCCGGCGGGTGAAACCCGCCCTACCCGCCGCTCACGCATGTCCATTTCCGCCTCCGTTGGCATCCGCAACCGCGAGCGGTCGGCCGTCCATGTGTTTCGGCACGTCCACGCCGAACAGGTCGAGCACGGTCGGGCCGACGTCCATCAGTCGGGGCGAATCGTTGTCGATCTTGCGGCTACAGAAGAGTACACCGGGCACGAGTTTCGGATCGATGCAATGATCGCCGCTCCAGGCCTTTGTGTTGTCGTGGAACACGCGGTCGGTGATCTCACCGATGGCTGCCTCCCACGAAACGCGATACCCGATGTTGTAACCGACGATGATGTCCGGCGCGTCGACCTTGTACGGGCCCGCGTACGTCTTGATCGCGTTGTAGGCGTTGCTGATGGCGAGATCCCCACTGTCGGAGTCCTTCAGCCCGGTCAGCTTGGCGCACAGTTCGTCACGCAGTGCGTCGGCCTCCTCGCCCGGAGCCACGATGCCCTCGGCGAAGCGGTCCCTGATGTTGATGTAGATCCCCGCGAGCCCCAGCGCGAACGCCCGCGTCTTGCTCCAATCCACGTCGTTGAGGTACTTCTCGCCCTTGGCGTCCTCCTCGAGCACCATGTAGCCGTTTTCGATGAGCCAGCGATTCAGATCGACTCCCCGCCGAAACGACTGGAAGCCGTGATCGCTGAGCACCATCAGAACGGTCTCGTCGTCGTCGCACTTGTTCATCACCTTGCCCACGAGTTCGTCACAGCGGCGATAGTGATCCTCGATGGCGGTGCGCCGCCGGTTCTCGCCGAACCCCTCGCGCGCCGGATGCTCGGGGTCGATGTAGCGCCAGAACATGTGCTGGACGCGATCCGTGCCGTCGAAGACGGCCACGCAGAGCCCGCGCTTCACCTTGTCCAGCGTGTCCATGAACATCACTTCGCGCTCGGCGTCGGCCTCGATGCACTGATGGAGGAATCCGTCGTCATCGAGGACCGTCTCGTTCAGCGCCCAGGTGTCTTCGGCCAACCCCAGTGTGGCGTACGGTCCCTGATTCTTGGCGAGGTAAACGCTGTAGACGGTCGGCGTCGCGATGGGCATGGCCGGCTTGACGGGGTCGATCTGGATCGGCGTGACGTACAGCTCGAACTCCGGTTTCGTACGCCGCAACTGAAACTGGCAGATGCCCGTCACCTTGATGCCGAGCCCCAATCGGAACGTCACCGTGATCCACGTGGTATAGACGTCCTTGGCGAGTTGGACGGTCTGCCCGTCGACCGTGAGGGTCGCGGATTCGTCCGCGTCGTTGATGACGACGGTGAACGGCAGCTTGGCGGATTCGCCGTCTTCCGTGAGGCTGTTGGGCGGTCCGACGAGGTGGGACTCGATGCGATCGCCCTTCCGCGTCACACGGGTCTGCTCGCCGCCGGTGTGCTCGCCATCGTGACTCGTTCGCGTCGTGAAGAACGAAAACGTCCCCTGGCTGCCGCGCAGGTCGGGCACACACATGGCACTGAGCAGCACGCCGTTGAACTTCTCCGGCGGAAAGGTGATGGGCACGCGGATGACGCCGCTGAATATCCCGTGATCGCCGAGCGTGTTCCAGAACGGCTTGCGCTTGCGAAGCAGGCGAATGTCGGGCTTGCCGATCGGGAGTCGGTACTTGCCCAACTTGAGCGTACGCCGCGGGGCGCCGATGTACACGCTCGACAGCTTGGGCTTGTATGTGCGCCGATCGACCGTCAGAAAGTCGAAGATGTTGTGCTTGCCGGGGTTCGACCCGGTCATGAACGACGACCACGCGACGGGCGAGAGCGGCGGAGCCGTCGTCCCCAGCTTCCGGTAGCACCCGCGCTCACGAAGCTTCGTCAGGTTGGGCAGGATCCCCTTGGCGGTAAACTCATCGACGAGTTGCGGCGCCATCCCGTCCAGACCGAGGATCACGCACCGCTTGATCCTCGCTCGCGACAGCGCTCGCCGACCCTTGATGGCACGGATAATCCGCCGCACCGGCCAGGTGAGCAGTGCGATCAACGCGCTGAACATCGCGGCGAACACGACGAAAAAGGACGACAGAACCGCGAACCCCGCGCCCGGACCGATGTAGGCTTGGGCGTCGGACTGGAGGACGCAGACGAGGAGCGCTGCCACCACCAGGGATCGCCATGTCGCCTGTCGCTTCATCATCCGTCACGGTACCCGATCGGCGCCTAGGCGTACAACGCACGGGCACACCGGCCGGGCGTTGACGCGCACCCGCCGCCCGGGGACGATCAACCCCAGTTATGCTATCGGCCGCTCGTGGAGAATGAGTAGATGAACCAATCACGCGACGACGGGCTGACACACTTGGACGCGCGCGGCAACGTCCGCATGGTCGACGTGTCGGAGAAGTCCGTGACGGCGCGTACGGCGACCGCCACGGCCATCGTCACGCTGCGACCGGACGTCCTCGAAAAGCTGGTGTCCGGTGGACTGAGGAAGGGTGAAGCCATCACGACGGCCAAGATAGCGGGCATCAGCGCGGCCAAACGCACCGGGGACCTCATTCCGCTCTGCCATCCGCTGACCCTCGAGTGGGTGGACGTCGCGATCGAACCGGACGACGCGTCCAAGCTCCGCGTCACGGCTACCGCACGCACACAGGGGCGGACCGGCGTGGAGATGGAGGCCCTGACCGCGGCGTCCGTCGCGGCGCTGACGCTGTACGACATGGCCAAGGCGGCGGACAAGTCGATCGTGATCGGTCCGGTACAACTCGAGCAGAAGTCCGGCGGGCAGAGCGGGACCTACCAGCGCGCCGAGTGATGGCGTTCACCCCCATCAAGACAGCTTATGGTCCTTTCAAAAGTTTTGAACATGGTTGAAAACTGCCCCCAATCGTCGATACCTTCTGCAGGCAGGCTTGGGGAGGCGACGGCCGCTGAGACCCCGCCCCGCCTGAGTTCGCCAAGCGCACGCAATCAGAGGAACCGATCTGTGATCAGACGAAACACGACCGCCGGATCACCCATGCTGAGTGACCTTTACGCTCCGATCGGGGGCGACCTCAAGAACGTCGAGCGTGCGATAGAGGACGAGTTGTTCAGCCGTCACCCGTTCGTGCGGGGGCTCTGCTCGCAGGTGAGCGGTTATCGGGGCAAGATGCTGCGTCCGGCGTTGGTCCTGCTCAGCGGGCAGGCCGCCGGCGAGAGTTGTGACGACCACTATACGCTGGGCGCCGTTGTCGAACTGGTGCATCTCGCGACACTGGTGCACGACGACGTGCTTGATGACGCGGGCATGCGTCGACGGCAGCCGACGATCAACGTCACGCACGGCAACACCACGGCGGTCCTTCTGGGCGACTATCTCATCAGCCACGCGTATCATCTTTGCAGCAGCCTTCGCGATCCGTACGCCGCCCGCGCCATCGGCGCGACAACCAACACGGTGTGCGAAGGCGAGATGCTCGAGATCCACCATCGCCACGATCACCGACTCTCCGAGGAAGCGTATTTCGAGATCATCCGCGGCAAGACCGCGGCGCTGACCGGCACGAGTTGCGCGCTCGGTGCCCGCTATGCCGGGGCCGACGCGGCTGTCGTGCGGTCCATGCAGGAGTACGGGATCGCCGCGGGGTTGGCCTTCCAGGTCGTCGACGACATTCTCGACCTCACCGGTGACGCGTGTGACACCGGCAAGGACTCCGGGCTCGACTTGGCCCACGGCAGCGCGACGTTGCCCGTCATTCACTGCCTGGTCAATGCGGACGACACAACTCGCCGAGCATTGCGGTCCTTCGTTCAGGGGTTATCGGAATCGACCCGCGACGAGGTTCGCGGGTGGCTGGATTCGACGGGCAGCATCGACTTTGCACTGCGCACGGCGCGCGATCTCGTTCGATCGGCCACGGACCACCTCGGCGATCTGACCGATTCGCCGGCGCGCGACGCGCTGTTCAACATGGCCGAGTTCATCGTCGGACGGCATTTCTGACCCCGGGCGCCGGACTCGCTAAGCGCCTGCGCGACACCAGTATCCCCGTTTCAGACGTTTCGCGGCCACTCGAGCCGCGGGCGTCCGCGCGGAATGAATCCCGCGGCTCAGTAGGAACTCTTCCTCGCGCGATTTATGTAACACGGCACTGATCGCCTGCGATTGCATCGCGCTCGACGCTTCTGCTACAATGCGATGAGCGGAATCCGGTGAGCAGATCATGGGCGGCGTTTGCATATTCACTGTTGTTCTATACGCGAGCGTGGGCGTCGCCGACGCAGGATCAGGCGACGCGCAGGACGCGGATAAGACCGGTCAGAGACCCTCCGACGCGGCGATGGCGCGATTCGACAGCGTCATGACTGACGTTCGCAGGATGGGAGATTGGCCAGTCCAGGCCGAGCGCCTCAACACCATGCTGGACCACATGTGGCGTGGCAACGGGTGGGACTCGGAGTCCGATGTCTTCGCCCGCGACGCCGCGCGCGAGGTCACGAACATCCCGCCGTGGGAATTCGAGCGGCGCATGGAGAAGATCACCGAACTGGTCGCGGACCGCTACGCATTCAACCCGACGCAAAGAGACCGTTTTCGATCAAACCTGTACCGCGAGTCGTTCGGTTTCATTTTCAACAACTTCGACGTCATCGCCAAGCACGCCGGCGAGTTTGTCTCCAGTCGCGTCACCGGACAGCCATTGACGCCCGAGCAGATCGCGCGTTGGACCAAGGAGTCCGAGTCGCTCATTGCGGACGGGATGGCCCGCGCCGACCGGATGGGCAACACCATGCGGGGCAACACCGACGCAAGACAGAAGGAACTGCTCCGGCGCGACTTCGAGGGATTCGACCGGCGCATGGATGACATCATCCGGCTGCGGGCGGAGTGGGCGCGCGGGCGGTGGAAACCCAGCGACTGGGGCATGCAGGACGATCCAATCCAATCCCCGCAGGCGCGGTCCGAGGCGAAGCGCGCGATCGGCGACCGAGGCTCCGGCTCGACCGCGTTGTCCGATCACATCCGCCGGATTACGGCGCCGGACGCCCTTCTCTATGATGAGTCGACGTGGGCACGCTACGTGCGTAAGTTCATCGAACGGCACGCGCTGGACGCCGGTCAGCAGACGGCCATCCGATCGATTCTCAGCGAGCTCGAATCCCGAGCGAAGCAGTATCGTCAGACGCACCGCGCCGAGATCGAGCCGGTCCCCGTTCAGGAGCGATCCGAAGCGGAGGCACTCGAGCCCGTCCGCAAGATGTTCTTGGAGTTGAAAGCCAGATCGGAGGCGCTGCTGACCGAGCCCCAGAGAAGCGTCGAACGGGCTTCGAGCTCCGGTGATCCGCGGCGCTGACCGGTCCCGCGGCTGTCGCCGGTTGAACTGCCACTTGGCAAAGTGTGCCAAGCCTCCGTACGGCTTGAATTGCCTTGACTCCGTACCTACCATATGTCGACATACCCAACGTAGGGACCGCGTAGCTTCTCCGGACCAGCGTCCGGTGTGAAACAGCGAGCGTTCAGCCATGACAGACAATCGCGTACCAGCCGGTGTGCCACGGAGACCGACCTTATCAGTGCCGATGTGCTGGCTTGTTGCGATGGGTGTCGCCATCACCGACTCCGTAGCTTCGGCGCAGCACGCTTCGCGGTCGCGCGGTCCGTCGCGTATGAGAGCAGCGAATCCAAGCGCCGGAATCAGCCGCGGGGCGAACGGGCTGCCGACTATGGCGCGCGGAACGCGTTCCGCTACGTCGGGGCGCACACCCCTTGGCATCCCCACGGGCGGTGCGGCAGCGACCGATTTGAACGCCTTGATCTATCGACCGCGGATTCTGCTTCAGAATAACGGATTCACCGCGCCCGTCCGCCGGATGAGCCTCACGAGCATGGTGAACAACCTCAAGTACGGCTCGTCCCAGGCGGAAATCGAAGCGGCGATCGCCGAAACGCGCAAGCAGCTTCAGCAAGAGGACAACTACGCTGAGATGCTGCTCCGCCAGATCCGATCGGATCGGCGTCGCCTGCTGGCCGACGGGTGGGGCTACTTCAAGGATGAGGACAATCTGCGGGCGCGCAAGTCGTTCGAGTCTGCCGAGTTCGTGGACGAACGGGCACCCGCCCCGCGGTTCGGGCAACTCATCGTGGACGTCGACCAAAAGCACTATCGCCGCGCGATCACGCAGCTGGCGAAAATCGTCACGTACGACGGCGCGCGCGCGGTCGGCATGCCCGGGCTGTTCGAGTATGACGTCTCGTTGCAAGGCCTGTACAGCTCGGAGGACGATCTCCGCAATGCGCTGTTCGAGCTGCGCCAGTTCGCCCAGCGCAATCCCGACACGGCGCCGGTTCAAGCGTTGTATTGCTACATCCTCTGGTATTCGCGATATGATGACGCGATGATCGAAGCCGCCGGCATCGCCGCGCGTATGAAACGCACCGCGAAGGACCCGGAATCGGCATGGGCGAGGTTGCACGACCATCTGCAGGCGGCGCGGCGCAAGCTGGAGTTGGCGAAGGTGCAGAGTTAGCCGCCTTGCGCACCGGCGACGACACCGTGAGTCGTGACATCCCGCGTCGCGACCCACCGCGCGCGACTGCGGATGACCCCGCTCCGATCGGCGCATTTGGCGACCTATGATCGATCCACAGGGCGAGACAGGTTCCCGGCGGGAAGACCGCAACGGCTGGATAGTCCGGCACAGGTTGGCTGTGACCGTTCTGACCTACGCGTTGATCTTCATCATCGCGCTGTTCGGCGCGTTCGCCCTGGCCGACAATTTTCACCGGTTCGCCAAGTGGTTCGTACCGCTGTTCATCCCGCTCGCGCTGTTGGCCGTCCCCATCAAGTTGGCTATCTTCGGCCGGAGGCGCCAGTTCCGCGGCGCGTGGCGCTACGTCGGTCTTTACGACCTGATCGGCGTCGGGATGGCCTCTCTGGAGAGCTCGTTCGTCTTTGTCCTCTCGTATTTCGTCATCGAAAACGTGTGGAGCAGGGTGTTCGGTCACAGCCTGATCGACCGCGATCTCACCTATCAACTCAGGCAATCCGTCTTTCTGCTGGATTGGGCGGCGACCATCGGGCTTGTCTCGTTGTGTCGCGTCGGGATTCGGCTTTACCACGAGGAGATCTACGCCGAGCGCGTGGAGAAACAGGCTCGCGCCCTGATCGTCGGCGCCGGCGATGCGGGCGAGGCGGTGTTGCGCGAGATCCTGCGCACCTCGCGCGAACGTTACGAGGTCGTCGGGTTCCTCGACGACCGATCCACCCAGCTTCATCGCACGATTCACGGCGTCGAGGTGCTCGGCACGCTCAAGGACATCAAGACCATCTGCGATCGCCTCCGGGTTCACGATATCCTCATCGCCCTTCCCAAGACGACGCCGCGCGAGATTCGGCGGGTCGTCGAGATCTGCGAAGGGCACAACCTGCGTTTCCGGATCGTGCCCGGCTTGAGCGAATTGATAGACGGCCGGCTGCAGGTCAGCCAGCTTCGCGATGTAGACATCGAAGACCTGCTCGGTCGCGACCCGGTCGAACTGGACCTGGCCTCCATCGCCGCCCAAATCTCAGGCAAGCGCATCCTGGTGACCGGCGCGGGAGGCAGCATCGGGTCGGAGATGTGTCGTCAGATCGCCCGCTTCAAACCCAAGCGGTTGATTCTCCTCGAACAGGCCGAGAACAACCTGTTCGAGATCGACCGCGAACTGCGCCGCACCTTCGACGATCTCAAGGTCATCCCCTACGTCGGGGACATCTGCGACGCCGCGCGCGTGAAGTTCGTCATCGAACGCGAGCAGCCGATCACCATCTTCCACGCCGCCGCCCACAAGCACGTGCCGATGATGGAAATCAACCCTGGCGAGGCGATCAAGAACAACATCGTCGGCACGCGGACCGTCGCGGACGCGGCCATCGAGAACGGCGTCGCCAAGATGGTCATGATCTCGACGGACAAAGCGGTGAATCCGACGAGCATCATGGGCTGCACCAAACGCGTCGCGGAGTTGTACGTTCAACAGCTCAGCACCCGCGGCAAGACGCAATTCGTCACCGTCCGCTTCGGCAACGTCCTGGGATCGAGCGGCAGCGTGGTCCCGATCTTCCGGAATCAGATCGCCCGCGGCGGTCCGATCACCGTGACGCATCCCGACATGATGCGCTTCTTCATGACCATCCCGGAAGCGGCGCAGCTGGTGCTGCAAGCGGGCGCCATGGGCACCGGCGGCGAAATCTACGTTCTGGACATGGGCGATCCGATCAAGATCGTCGACCTGGCCCGCGACATGATTACGCTGAGCGGACTGCGCCCGGACGCCGACATCGAAATACAGTTCACCGGTCCGCGACCCGGCGAGAAACTCATCGAAGAGCTTGCCATCGCCGGTGAGAACGTATCGAGAACGAAACACGCCAAGATCGGCATCTGGAAACACAGACCGGAGGACTTCGATCGAATCTGCTCGGGCATCGCCCGCCTCGTGGCGGTCGCCGACCTGGACAACCCCGAAGCCATCCGCGGTCAGCTCAAGGACGTCGTACCCGAGTACCACGAAGAGGAATTCACCATCGCGCAGCTGGCCGAGGTGCCCGACGCGCTTCCGCCCTCGCTCACCCAGCCCGCCCCCGACGCATCATAATACGGTCGCTCGCCAAGCCGGGTCCGCTACAGTTTTCCGCCGCCGATGGTCGATGTATGGTCCGAACCCACGCAGGGCCGGCGCCCCGCACCCTCGATCCCGGAGCATGCCATGAACCGTCCAAAGAGACGACGAGCGATGATGAGCGTGGTGCTGACCGTCGGCGGAGTGGCGCAACTCGGAGCTTGCAACACGCCGCTCGCCCGCGAGTTTCGGACCGTGGCGGGACAGGGAATCCAGTCCGGAGTCACCACGATCGCCAACAGCGTGCTCGACGGCATCTTCGCCATCGTCTCGCCCGACGCGACAACCAACGATTCGCAATAACAGCAAGCTGCTCGATCAGAGCGGTTGGCCGCGTCGATCACGACTCCGTGCGTCCTCCGAGGACGAGGCAGACCGTCCCGCCGTCGGTCGAGCCAGGTCGGCCGCGCGGGACTTGAGCCAATCGCCGCGTAACACGTCCATCCTCAGCATGCGGCGCTTGCGGTTCGGCCGAAAGCGGTGGTACTCGACGCGTGTGCAATTGAATCCCGCCTTGAGGTAGCACCCCACGGCCGACAAGTTGTCGGGGAACACCACCAGCGAGACGGACTGGATGTCGGGAACGCCGAAGGCCTGCCCCAGCAGCAGATTCACGAAGCGAAGCCCGATCCCGCGCCCGCGTACCTCGGGATCGACGATGATGTGCCCGAGCCACAGCTGCTCGGAGCTGCTCTTGATCCGGTTGACCTCACCGTACCCACACGGTGCGGAACTGTCGTCGCCGTACAGCAGGTACATCGTGTTGCGCTCGCCTCGCCAGTCCAGCACCTTCTGCGGAGTCAACGGTGGGTCGGTGCGCGGCGCGAGCCACAGCAGATCTTGATCGGTCGGCACCCACGACACCACCGTTGCGGCAAGGGTCGGATCGAAGGGTCGAAGATGCGGATTCATCGTCGATAAGTGTAATCGTAAGCACACCGATGAAACAACGCGCGGGACTGCCGCGTTGCCAATCCGAGAGCGTCCCCAAATGGGCGGCTCGGAATCAGGTGCTTGGACGCCACCCGGGATAGGATGCCTCCTGACGCCCGCCCTCGATGGGACCGGTGCTCCAACGCCCGAATACCGGAACCACGCAGCGTCACGTCTCCGAAAACCTCCGCCCGACTTTCGGACGCCATCCCAAAAAACGGGCGTCGCACGGCCGGTCACCAAGACACTTCGCGGACGTCCCGTACGCACACCGGCAGGTCAAGATCCACCCCCGTCGCGCCGATACGGGCTGCATGAGCCGGACACTGACGACCGAAGCACTGACCATGGCAAACGTGGCGACGGGCGAAGCGACCTGGTTCACACGCCTCGTGGATTGGGTCGTCGCGGCGCGATCGCACCGCGTGATCTGCCTGCTTGCGGGGCTGTGGGTGTTCGGCGCGTTCGACGTTGTGCTCACCGTCATCGCTCACCATCAGGGCATGCTGGCCGAATCCAACCCGATCGCCCGCCACCTCCTCCTGCAGGGTCCGTACGCGATTCTTCTGTACAAAGTGGGACTCGTCTCGTTCGCCAGCATCGTGCTGCTGGTCAACCGGACGCGTCTCGTCTCGGAACTCGCGGCCAGCGGCATGCTGCTGATCTACACGATCGTCGCCATCCAGTGGCGGCTGTGCTACGAACTGTACATGCTCACCCACGTCGGCAACATCCGCTCCAGCGAGATCGACGCCGTGGACATCACGCTGCTGACGTCCCAACTCACCAACTTCTGACAGCGGCGGTGGCCGAAATCGCGGGGCACGCGCGCGCCGTCTGTTTGAATACACCCGTTGCGGCTATGCTCCAGCCTTCCGTCCCGGTACCGGCGTTGGAGCGCGCATTTGACCTCGCACGCGACAGAGTTTGGCTTGGCGTTGATCGGTCTGGTGGCCGGGGTCTGCGGCGGGATGCTGGGGATCGGCGGGAGCATCGTCATGGTCCCGGCGATGACGGAGTTGCTGGGGGCTCAGCAACACCTCTACCAAGCGGCGGCGCTGATGGTGAACTTCTTCGTCGCCGCACCCGCGGTCGTGCAGCACGTTCGTGCCAACGCGATCAAACCGGACCTCCTGAAGCGCCTCGTGCCGGTCGCCGCCCTGTCGGCGGTCCTGGGGGTGCTGTGCAGCGAGTTGGCACTGTTTCGCGGCGACCGGGCGATCTACCTGACCGCGCTGTTCGGGCTGTTTCTGCTCTATGTCGCGACCCGCGAGTTGCGGAACCTCCGCCGAGCACCGACCGCAGACGGCGACGAGGTGTCCACGTGCTCCTGGCGTGCCGCGCTTCTGGTCGGGATGCCCACGGGGTTCGTTTCCGGCCTCCTCGGCGTCGGCGGCGGCGTCGTCGCGGTTCCGCTGCTGCGCCGGGTGCTGCGGCTCAGCGTCCGATCCGCCATCGCACACTCCGCGGCGTCGATCGTGGCCCTCAGCGTCGTCGGCACGGTGGTCAAGCACGTCGCACTCGCGCGGAACCACCCGGAGTACGCGCTGATCGACCCGGCGCGACTGGCCATGTTTCTGATTCCAACCGCGATCATCGGGGCCTCGATCGGAGGACGACTGACGCACACGCTGCCTGTGCGGACGGTGCGCGGGGCGTTCGCCGTCCTGCTCGTCGTTGCGGGCATGCGGATGGTGTCACGCTCGTTCTGAGTGCATCCCATTCTGGGTGGCATGCCCACGCTTGCGTGGGCATGATTTGACAACTTCCGGACATCTGATTCCGAGCCGCGGGATGAATCCCGCGGGGACGTCCGCGCGGGATGAATCCCGCGGCTCGGAACTTGTCCCGACGGCTTCCGCCGCGCGGCGTTCCCGGGTACGCTTTTCCATCATGTTCGTCGCAAACGTACTGTGCCATCCGTGGGATATCGAAGACGAAGGGATCGACCGCGTCCTCGACCACGTGCAGGGTGAGCTCGGCGCCGGCGGCATCACCGTGCTTGCCTCCGGACCTCGGGTGTGCGCGCTTCGCAGACATCCCGGCGCGTCGCGGCGTGTGATGCAGTCCCGCGGCGGGCTCTACTATCAACCGGACGGCTCAAAGTACGGCAGCACACGCATCAAGCCGTCGGCCGCCGGCTGGCTCAAGACCCGCAACCCGCTCGCCAAAATCGCCGACGCCTGTCGCCGGCGCGGGCTGGACCTGCGCGTCGCCGTATACACGCGGCGGTTGGAACGACTCGCCGAGCGTCTTCCGGAATGCACGGTCAAGAACTGCTTCGGCGATGTCTCGACGGGGCGATTCTGCCAGCACAATCCCGACGCTGCCGAGTTCTTCCGCGCGGTCGTGACCGACCTGTCGACGAACTACGGCGTGGCCGCGGTCGAGTTCTGCGACCTGGATCGGCCGTTTGAAACCGACATGCTCGATAGGCCGGCGATCGACCACCTCGGTCCCGCAGGCGCGGGGTTGTTCGCCGTGTGCTTCTGTGAGTCCTGCCTTCAGGCAGCGCGATCGGCCGGCATCGACACCGACGCGGCCGTTCGATCGACCCAACTCGCCCTGTCGGCCGCCATCGAGTCCGGCCGACCGATCGAGACGGAGTTTGACGAGCACATCGCCGAGCATGCTCCGCTGCGAGACTTCGTTGCCGACCGCACCGGCTCCCACGTCGTTTTCATCGCCTCGCTGACGGCGCAGGCTGTCTGCGATACCGCGCTGCACGTTTCGCCTGCGCGGCTGCGGGCGGCCGCGGCGTTCGATGCGCCGCTCGACACGATCATCGTCGACCTTGACCACTCGGCGATTCAGGACGCGGCGCTGATGTCGCCCTTTGCGAACGTTCGAATCGACGCACGCCGCGAGGTGCAAGTGCCCGCGCGAGGACCGGCCGGCGTGGACGCGGCGGCGCTGGTCAAGACGCTCAATCGCCTCACCGACGAGGGCGTCGACGGAATCACGCTCGACCACTACGGACAGATGGGCGACATCGAGTTCACCGCCGCCAAGCAGGCCATCCGCTACGCCCGCCGAACCGCCACGGCGTAGTTTCACGCTCCGCACGCCCAGCCCGGATTATTCGTGACGCTGGAGCAAGCCCACGCAAAACCATGTAGCGTCACCCCTTGTGGGTGACGAGTATGGAAGCGACGTGTACATCGCAGTAGACACGCCGCCCACAAGGGGCGACGCTACATTGGGTTACACCGGTTTTCCACCTGCCGTGAATACGCCGGGCCAGGTCCTTGTAGTCCTCGACTCCCGCAGGGCGCAAGAAAGGAGCCCGGCGTGGATCAACCCGCCGGGCTCCGCGAATGTTCGTATCGTTAACGTCCCGCCGCCAATCGACGGCGGGACGTTTCGAAAGGTACGCCTAGAAGATCGAGAAGTTGCCCGCAAGCAGACTGGCCAGCGTGATGGTCGGGCTGAATGCCCCGAAAACGCTCTGATCATCCGCAGTTCCGATGTTCGGGTCGTACACGATGATCTGCCCGATTCCGGTCACGTTGACGATCACGATCACGTCGTCGTTTGCAGCGTTGTCAAAGACCGCGTCGACCGTCGTATCGATGAACGTCTTGACCGCCGCGAAGTTATCGAGCGTGGTCGTGTTGACGACGACCGCGAACTCGGTGTTCACACCCGGAGTAGCCAGACCGACTCCCGTCGTTCCGTTCGCCGCGGACGTGACGGTCTGGAAATCAATCGTCGCCGCCGCCGCACCGGTCAAACCGAACACGGCATCGTCGAATGACAAGAGGTCACCGCCGGTACCCGGGGTAAAGTCAGTGAGAACGTCCGCACCGGCGGTTGTCCCGATGTTGGCGGCGCCACCTTCATTGACAGCGCCGTATTGGAACTGGTCCGCTCCCGAGCCGCCGGTCATGCTGTCGCCGCCGGCGACACCGCGGATGAAGTCATTGCCGTCGCCACCGCTGATGATGTCGCCGCCCGTGCTACCGATCACCGCGTCCGCGAACGCGCTGCCGGTGACCGTCGACGCGACGCCGAGACCGAGGTTCAGGAAGATGCCGGCCCCGAGTGCGCTGGCGTTGATCTCATCGGCCGTCACAACACCCGTGAACACCAGGGACTGGTTTCCGGTGACGGTCAGCGTCTGCGTACCGGCCGCGTTGTTCAGAGCGAGCGTCCCGGCAACGGTGATGGCCTCGGTCTTTGTCTCGAGGTTCACCGTCTCCCAACTCGACAGGTCGATGTTGGCTGTGGTGCTCTCGCCAAGGACGAGGTTCAGAGTGTCCGCCGTGGTGTTCGCCACCGGAAGCACCGTGATGTTGGCGGTGTTGTCGGCGGCGTTAACGCACTCGAACGTACCCCCGGTCGGGACCGTGAACGACGTCGCGGAGGTGACCTGCACGACTTTCAGCTTGGTAGCGCCGAAGTGGCTCGCGTTGATCGGGAAACCGGTGTCGGCCGTCGTGTTGACGCGGAGCGTCCCGATGTTGGTGACGTTGGTCTGCGCCACGGTCACGTCCGCGTCGGCGTCGTCGAGCCGCAACTCGTCGTCGCCGCCGCCACCGTCAATTGTGTCGGTGGTGGTGTAGTCGCCCGCGGCGCCGGACAGGTCGATCGTGTCGTTACCGCTCGTGCCGGTGCAGGTCAGGGTGTTCGTTCCGAAGAGGAGCGCGAACCCGCCGCTGCCGTTGGCGCCGTTGCAGGTCGTTACGGTGTTGCCCAGCGTCGTCGTGACGGTGAACTTCTTGGTACCGGTCACGTTCAGCGTGGCGAACGACGTGCCCAGCCCGTCGACCAGCGAGTCGATCGCGTTGTCGATCGAGCCCATGCTGTCGACGGTGATGGTCTCGTAGCCGCCGCCGGCCGCGTCAGGCTGAATCGTGATGTCCGGCGCGCCGGCGGCGCCCAGCGTTACGCCGCTGAGCGACAGCGTGCACGCATCCGCCGTCCCGGTCAGCGCCTGGTCGTCGACCGTGGCGATGTAGTTGAACACGTTGTTGGTGATGCCGAAATTCGTCGGCGCCGTGGCGATGTTGTTCACCGTCAGAGCGGCGGACGGGTTGTTGTTGTTGATCGTGGTCACGCTGTCGGCGTTCAGGAAGTTGAACGTCTGGGCGGCTCCGCCGAGCAACTCGACATTGAAGACCTCGATACCGGCCAGCGACTGCGGGGTCACCGTGGCGTTGAACTGCACGTTCAGCGTGTCCGTTCCCAGACCGCCGTCGAGCACGTCGCCGTTGTTCAGCGTGATGAGCAGTTGGCCGAACTCGATGTCCTGCGAGGCGTCGAACGTGTCGTCCGCACTGCCACCGGTGAACGTATCGTTCCCCGGCGTCAGGTCGAAGGCAACAGGTACACCACCGGTACAGGCATCGGTGTCCTCGTCGCAGGTCTGGTCGTCCGCACACGGGTCGGTTCCGGCCACGCACGCGCCGGTAGCGACATCGCACGTCTCGGTGCCGTTGCAGAAGGCGGCGTCATCGCAGTCGGTGTCGAGGGTACACGGCGCGACGCACGCGTCGGTCGCCTCGTCGCAACGGGTGTTGTCGACCTCATCCGCACAGGGATCGCCACTCGATGAGCAATCGCCGGTGTCGGCATCGCAGGACTCGGTGCCGTTGCAGAAGTCGCCGTCGTCCGGGCAGGTCTCGGAGAAGTCGCACTCGGTGTCGACGCAGGTGTCGGTCGTGCAGGGATCAGTGTCGTCGCAATCGTCGTCCGTCTCGCACCCAACGACCGGCGGAATGCACGTTTCGGTCTCCTCGTCGCACGTCTCGTCCGCGGCACACGGGCCAGCGCCATTGGCACAGGCGCCGTCGGCGTCGCAGGTCTCGGCGCCGGTGCAGAAGTCGCCGTCGTCACAGTCGAGGTCGTCGCCGCATACCGTGCGGCAGTTGTCGGCGTCTTCGTCGCAGATCTCGGTGTCCGCATCGCACTCGTCGGTGCCGGCGACACACGCGTTCTCGACGCAGGTCTCCGCACCGTTGCAGAACGCGTCGTCGTCGCAGTCGCTGTTCGCCAGACAGGCGACGCACGCATTGTTCGCCGAGTCGTCGGCGTCCACGAAGCAGAGTGTCAATCCGTCCGCAGTGCAATCAGCATCCACGGTGCAGTCAGGCGTCACCACCGGATTTAGGAAGGGACAACCGACCACCAACACCAACACGGGAACCAGTGCCAACAAGGCACACGCGTTCAAGAGACCCGACAACCGCGCGTCGCGGAGCCCCGAACCTTTTCCTTTTGTACCTACCATGAAACGACCTCCAGTAAAAACCTTCGCGTGATTCGTGCTACACGCGGTCTCTTTGACGGTTACCCATCGAATATCACACACGCGAACCGCGCACAATGCGCGACCGCGACACTTGCCGAGTTAAACCACGGACGACTCTACGCCACTCCATACAGAACTCGTTCACCGCGCCACGCCGATGCATCGGCGTTCCCTTGCCGTACGAGTCCGATCGCAGCTTCTAATTGGAGATGGTGGCTAATGCCGCACTGAATACGCGCCAACATCAGTAACGACCTGCCTCCCTGCACCGTTGCGCCGCCCCACGCCACTAGTATCCGGGGCGGAAACACTCCCAACGCGGGCGAATTGTAGGTCTTGCCACATGCCCGTCAACACCTAATTCCCGAAAAAGTGGCAATTTACCGTCACCCGCGACAGCGATCCCAGCGGCCCGACGGCCGAAAGGCGACGCGCAAAAGAATGCGCGCCCTCGTGTCGTCGCTATCGGCGCGTGCGCTGCAATAGCTTGAACTATTGACCGTGCCGTGCCGCTTGCCAACCTCGGCTTCAAGGAACACTGCATGTCAACTCGATGCACGGGATTCGACACGCAACAACTCGGCGTCACCCGCACGCAAGACATCTCACAGGAGTCTTCGGTGGGTCGAACGACTCGCATGTAGACGCAATATCATACTAGAAAGAATCTTATAGGCACCTCGTTCCCGCTATCGGTTTGGCGCCTGCGGCAGGTCGTACGAAGGGAGGCGATCTCGTCACGGGCCACGCTCCCGCCGAACGTGCGTCGCCGCTCGCGCCGCAGACCTGGACCGCGAGAAGAACGGGAGGACTTCTCCATCCCCCCCCGCGCGCGTATCCCCAAACGGGTGACACGTGCCGAGCCGCAGGATTCAGCCCGCGCGGGCGAGGGGTGGCGCGGAGGAAGGGGCACCCGCTCCGCGGAAGGTGTCACGGACCCCTTCGATCCGTGCCGGCGGCCAGCGATTCGGTGAGCTGGATGACCATCTCGGCGATGCGAACCTTGCTGCCGCGTTTCGGTGGTGACCAGGCTTGCCCGGCGCGCAGGATTTCGATGACCGCGTCATCGCCGCCCACGTTGTCCGGACCGTTGAGGACGATGGCGTCGCAGCGTTTTCGTCGGAGTTTCTCCGCGGCGTGCTCGTGATGGTCGTGGTCCTC
>JAJDDR010000109.1 GCA_029260255.1 Phycisphaerae bacterium | reverse complement strand
CCCCGTTCTTCCCCCCGATGCAAATCCGGTTCTTGCCTTCGCGCTTGGCGAGCAGAAGTGCTTCGTCCGCCCGTGTGATCAATTCCTCGACACTTGATGCGTCCGTCGGAAACGAGGCCAATCCCCCGCTGATCGTCAGCCGCGAGCCCTCGGCCATGCTGATGCCGGCGAATCGGTGGTCCTTGAGCGAGCGCCGGAACCGCTCGATGATCGGCAGTAGCTCCGACGGATGTTGCGAGCCGGGCTCGCGCGTGCGGCCCTTGTCCCAGAACACGACCGCGAACTCGTCCCCGCCGTAGCGCGTCACCACGTCGTGCTCGCGGCAGTTGCGCCGGAACAACTCGCCGCACCCGCGGATGATCTCGTCTCCCGCGTCGTGGCCGTACGTGTCGTTGTAGCGCTTGAAGTAGTCGACGTCGAACATCAACAGGGTCACCGTCGTACCGTCCGTCCGGGTGCGCTCGATCAAGCCCGAAAGAAACTCGAGTAAGTAACGGCGGTTCGGCAGACCGCTCAACTCGTCGGTGTATGCCAGGTCGTGATACCGCCGGTGATCGGACGCGGCCGTTATCAAGTGCCCGATCAGCCGCGCGTAATGCGCGAGCTTGGAACGATCGAACGTGTCGCCCGAGGTGCTCACGGGCGGACCCAGCGCCACGTGGCCGATGGCCTTTCCGTCATGAGTCAGAGGCTCGGTCATCACCGGCTCGGACACCCCCCCGCCGCTCGTCGCGGCGGCGCCTTCGACGACCACGCCGGCGCTGCGGGCGCCGAACGCCGTCCGCAGCAGGTCGGCCAGCGAAGCGAGAAACGAGTCGGGCGGCGCATCCAGGCGGCTGACGATCTCCCCCAACGACTTCAACTCGTCGATCGAAGCGGGCGGTATCGATGCCGGCGTCCCATCCGAGTCGCGTTGCGAAGCCAACGCCGCTTCCACCTCGTCGGCGCGAAGCGGGCAAATCAGGTAGTCGTCGGCGCCGCTGTCGAGGGCCGCGCGGGTTGCCGGTTCCGCGTCGGCCCGGCAACAGAGCAGCAACCGAGCGTCCGAACCCGCCGCGTCGCGCAGACCGGCAACGGCTTTGTCCAACTCGGTGTCCGACGAATCCACGTACGCGAAGATCGCGCCCACCGGCTGCTCCGACAGATCGGCGATCGCCGAGAGATAGGTTTCCGAGACACGGATGTCCCAGTCGGGGTACCGGGTCCGAAGCTGCCCGGCCACGTCCTCCTGATCGTTGATCACCAGGACACGTCGCTCGCACTGCGACTGCGAGTTAGGTTCCTCGGGCTGTGCCATCACACAAGGCCTTTCCGCTCCCCGGCGGCTTCCGCCTCACCGCCGCCGAAGAGCAACATGTCGATCTCCTCTTGCGTCAACAGAGGACCGGTCGCTGAACCGTTGCCGCTCGAATCCGCGAATCTCTCCTCTGCCTCATGCGTTCCGTCGTCGGCAGCGGCGAGCCTATGTTCCGACTCTGAAGCGAGTTCACCGCCCATCGCCGAGTGGAGCGCCGGCCGCGCACCTCCGACTCGCGGTTGATCACCGCTCGACACGCGCGTCGCCACGCCCTCCAGCACCGCTGCGATGGCCGCGTGCGTCGGTTCCACCGAGCCGGTCGCCCCGTGTGAGATCGCCCGGCGAACGCGGCGGCCGCAATCGGTCGCGCTGTATGCCAGGACCTGAAGATCCGGCCGCAGGCGGCGAGCCAACGAAAAGAACTCGAACTCGCGCGCGGCCAGCCAATCCACACACACCAGCACAACGCCGAATCGCGATACGGCGCTTCGGCTTAATCGCGCCAGCGCGCCGTAGACGTCGGAACAAGTCGCGACCTCGAGATAAAGGTCCGAAACCGCTCCGGCCACCGGATCTTGCCGGTCGCGGCGAGTCTCGAAGATGTGCATCACGCACTGATCTCGGATGGGTCGGATCTCCAAATGCGCCGCCTCAGTTCGTTAGCGTCAAGTCCCGTGCGATCCCCGTTACGATTCGGGGCAACACATACCGAACGTGGTCATTCCGATACTGAACACGGTCATTCCGAGCGCAGCGAGGAATCTAGCTGAATCCGGGCGAGATGCTTCGGTTCGCTCAGCATGACGTTCAACAATTCATGCTCCCCGTAGTAACAGCCCGCGCTTTCGAACACCGCGGACGCCACCTCCACGCACACCACCTTAGGACAATAGGTCGTTCACGTCAAAGAAAAACCGCATTTACGACCGTGTAAACGGGGCGCGCGCTTTTCCGCGACCCGCAAACGGATCACCCCTGACGTTATTACCGTAGGAGAGACGACTGACTGCGACCCGGACTTGCTCACCCGTAACGGATGATCCAAATGTCAAATGCCGAACAACACACTACTTTCGTCCGATATGCCGCCGTCGCGGCGGTCGCGATGCTCGCCGTCGGCGGGTGCGCGGTGGGCACCAGAGTACAAATCACAACCGCCGAGACCCTTGATGCGCTCGTCGGCGCGCTCGGTCAGGCGGTCGACGAGTACCACCTCGAGGTCCGCGGCGCCGACGTCGAGAAACGCCGCGCTGCCGTCGACGCGTTTGCGGCCCGCATCCGCGCCGACCACAAGGACGACGAAGCCGCGACCCGCCACGTCATGCTGTTCAATCAGGCACTCGATTCGCTGCAACACGATGCCGAAGCGGAGAACAGTCGACACGGCGCCACCCTGGAAAACCTGCGTGTCGTGACCGAAGCGGCGGCGGGTCTGAGGAGGATCGCCATCGAGTCCATGACACTCAACGACGAAGTTCGGCGATATCTCGGTACGCGCCTCGCGGAGCACGCACAACCTCGACAATCCGAAAGGAACTAAGAGATGCCCGACGAAACCCGATCCCTGGATCAGTTGCTCGATGCGATCGAGAACGCCGTTCGCCCCGCGTCGCGCGGCGGCCGACGCCCCGACGCGATCGACCGAATCCTGTCCGGTCCCGAACGAGAGACACGGGTTCGGTCCCTCCGTGACGATCCCGTCGTCGCGCGCCTCCGTGAAGATCTTTCCAACGGGCTGATTCGCGTCGACACGGCCAACGCCTTGTTCCGGGTCGCGGCGCGCGTCCTCACCGCTTACACAGGTGCATGATGCAAGAGGCAACGCTCGCCATGTTCGGGCTCAGCACGACCGACGTCGGCGCCATCCTGGGGCTTCTGACGCCGCTCGTGGTAGTGCCACTTGGTGGCATTACGTTCTCGCTACGGGCTCTGCGAGACCAACAGATTCACGGCCGTCGCGACATGACCCGCCGGATCGAAAACACCGAAGCCGGTGTGCGGAGGCTGGACGCCCGCGCCGCGGCCTTTGAACGTGATTACGCGTCCAAGGAGGACTGGCTCCGCGAGAGCATGCTCGCCAGGAAGAACATCGAGCGGCTCTTCGAGGCGGTTGTCCGAATCGAGGCGGCGCGAGCGCCGGTGACCCGTCCGAATCCCAACAAACCAGATGCCATTCTGTATGAGGGGACCGACTGATGCCACAAGGCCGAGTGACTCCCGAGATTATCCGCGTACGCAACGAGACCCTCGTGGCGCTACGCATGATCTACCCGGCCGCCCTGCGCGCCGAGCAGATTCTACGAAGCCTGCTGAGCGTTTTCCCGACGCTCGAGTGGCAGCATCTCAAGCGCGAGCTGTTCCATCTCGCGGAGATCGGACACATTCAGCGCGTCATCGCCGCGTCCGAGCCGCAGCGTCGACTCACGCCGTGGCGGGACCGCTGGTTCCGCATCACCCCGGCGGGCAAGGAAGCGGCGGAACGCCTCCTGGAAGAAGGGGGCATGGACCTGTGAGCGAGAAAAAGGTCGCAAAACGAGCCAATCGGCGAAAGAAGAAAGTGCCGGAGCTTGACACTTCCATCGTGCAGGCGGTCCCGGCCATGGACTTCCGCGACCGCGTCCGAGCCGTGGCGGAGATCGTCCACGCGGCGTTCGGCATCGATCCGGAAAGCCATCCGGTGTGCGACACGCGCGACGCCTGCCGCGTCGTTATTTCGCTGGTCATCTCGTCGCTGGTCAACGGGGGCAAGGCCGTCACGACGGAGGAACTGACGGCGATGTCCAAGCTTCTGACGGAGCACCGCAAGCTGGAAATCGCGGACAAGGAGGTCGAGGGCAAGTACGGCGCGGAAGTGTCAAAGAATGGCACTTCTCGAAACAGTACTTCGGGGAAGCTGCCGGGCGACCTCGGTCGCGCGGTCAAGGACATCTACGGGACCAACCTCAGTGAGTAGCCGCCTGGGGGTTGCCCCACGCGCGGCGGGCGGTATGATCACGCTCATGAGTCAGTGGGACATAATCATCCGGTTGTCGCTGGCCCTCGGTCTCGGGAGCGTGATCGGGTTCGAACGCGCCTTACGCGACAAGCCGGCGGGTTTTCGCACGAACATCCTGATCTGCGTCGGATCGTGCGTTTTCACGATCGCGTCGCAGGCGCTGAGCGGTCCGGTGGTGGACGATACGCGCATCGCCGCGCAGATCGTGACCGGCGTCGGGTTTCTCGGCGCGGGTGCCATTATCCGCGATGCCAAGGGCATCGTCGGGCTCACGACGGCCGCCACCATCTGGGCGGTCGCCGCGCTGGGCATGGCCGCGGGCTTGGGCCAGTTCACGCTGGCCGTCGCCGGGACGGCCGGAGTCCTGCTGGTTCTGTTGGGATTCCCGTTCGCCGGGACGCTGATCGAAACGCGCCGCGATGTCGAGGAATACTGCCTGACGACGGCCAAATCGGCCGAGGAGATCGACCGGGTCAATGCCCTCTTCATGCAGGCCAGGCTTCGTATCGTCTTGAGCGACTATTACGAGAAGAGCGACAAGATCGTCTTTGCGATCAAGGCGCTCGGTCCGAAGGATGCCCATCGGGAGCTGCGGCGCAAGCTTCTTCTTCTGGACGACATTCGCCTCTGCGAAACCCGCGCTTAGTCCGGTTAGATCTGCGCGAGCGCGATCATCTTGCGACACGCGGTCGACATGGGCAGGGCGGACAACCGGTTCGCGCGCACCCAGCGCGTTCCGCGCCGTTGGGTTCCACATTCCACGATACAATGATATGTATCGAAGTGCATCAGCCGATGCGTCAGTCGGTGGGTGACGGTTCCCTTGCAGATGGCGTTCGCGTTCGACGGCAGGTCGTGGTCGGCGAGTAGCCGACTGATGCTCGCGGGGCGATTGCGTTTGCTTCTGTACTGTGTGTTGGGAAATTCCCACAGCCCGCCCCACAGGCCGTTCGGGGGGCGTTTGGTGACGAGGTAAGCGCCGTTGCGCGCCGCGAGAATGACAACGTGTGGCACTTCGGGAACGGCGGGCGAGCGGCGTTTGACGGGCAGTGACGACTGTGTGTTGATCGCGCGGGCTTTGCAGCTGTTTCCGAGCGGGCAATCGTCGCAGCGCGGGGAGGCGGGTGTGCATACGACGGCACCGAGTTCCATGAGGGCCTGGTTGAAATCGCCGCATCGGCGGGCCGGCAGGAGGCAGTCGGCCAGCGACCAGAGACGGCGAACGGTGGCGGATGTCGCGATGTCTTCACGGATGTTGAAGAGACGGGCGAAGACGCGGGCGACGTTGCCGTCGACTGCGGGGGCGCGTTCGCCGAAGGCGATGGAGGCGATGGCGCCGGCGGTGTAGCGGCCTATGCCGGGCAGTGTGCGTAGCGCGTCGGCGGAATCGGGTATGTCGCGACCGTCGGCGGTCAAGAGTTTGGCGGCTTTGTGGAGGTTGGCGGCGCGGCGGTAGTAGCCAAGGCCCTGCCAATGGCTCAGGAGTTCGTCGTCGGTGGCGGCGGCGAGGGACCGCAGGTCGGGGAAGCGGCGCATGAAGCGTTCGTAGTAGGGGATGACGGTCTGGACTTGCGTTTGCTGGAGCATGATCTCCGCGACCCACTGGGCGTACGGATCGGCCGTCCGGCGGCGCCAGGGGAGGTCGCGGGCGTTGCGGTCGTACCAGCGGAGCAGCTTTCGGTGGATGGATCGACGGACCGCTGGAGAGGGAGTGTCGCGGGGTGTCACTTTTCGGTCAGCCGGTGGCCACAGTGGGCGCAGAAGCGGGCCATGGGGCGGTTGCGCTCTTTGCACTTGGGGCATTGGGGGGTTGGGTTCCTGGCGGCGGTGGTGAATACGGCGAGTGTCACTACGAAGGCACCCAGCAGGTAGAAGGTGCCGCGTGAGAAGGCCAGCAAGTTGCGCATTTCGTCGAGCATGGGGTCACCGTTCGCGTTGGCGGGATTGTAGCGGAGAGAACGGAAAATCGATAATCGAAAACAGAAAATCGAAAAAGGGGATGGGGAGTCGCGGGTTGATGATTGGGGAGTTGAACCACAGAGCACACAGAGGGCACGGAGAGGGGGCCGTGGGGGATGGGGAATCGTGGATTGATGATTGGGGAGTTGAACCGCAGAGACCGCGGAGATCGCGGAGGGGCAGACGTGGGGGATTGGGGATTGCGGATTTGGGATGGCGGCCGGGGGGTTGAATTCGGCGAGGCGGGCTGTACAATGGTAGCCTGCCTTTCGCGTTCAACCGCGCGGATCAGCCGCGCGTTGCGGGATAGTCACGTTTCGTCCCGTTGGAAGGAGACGCATCATGTCGCATCGCTCAAACGCGCTTCGTCGCGCCCTTACAGTCGTTATGTTCGGGGGGGGCTTGCGCTGCCTGAGATGGTCTTCGGTCAAGCACCTGTCGTCGACCCGGACGTGAAGGTCAACGACAGCAGGGGAAGGGACGGCACCGACACGTCGGACATCTGCTGTTGGGACCCGGACCCGACCGCTCCGG
>JAJDDR010000108.1 GCA_029260255.1 Phycisphaerae bacterium | reverse complement strand
GCACATGGCTTCGGTGGGGCCTGAGCCGATGTCCCAACCCTGGGACAGGGCCTTCGGGTATTCCACCATCTCCCAGCGCTCTGTGATGTAGTCCCGCAACACGCGCAATCGCATTCTACGGGGTCGGGAGTCGTTTTTCTCGCATTCTACATTCTACGGGGTCGACCGACCGTCTCCGTGTCCGGCAGACGCCCGATTCTCCGCCGTAGCGGGCTGCATCGTTCCGATGTTAACATGCGTTGCCCGTTGATGGCGTCAGCATGGCACGAACGTACTCGGATCAGCCGCGTCCGCTGCGCGTCGAGACAAACGCGCTCGATCGGAAATCGATGGTCCAGCGCGAAGTCGATGGCATCGACCACGCTATGGCACGCAACCCGCAGTTGGCGAATGTCATGTAGTGGATCCAAATCGAGAAACCCAACGAGACGAAGTCCGCAGCGTCCATCAACCGCTGCCTGCAAACGCGAAGACCTTCGCACGCCGAAGCCGGAAGGAGCTTCATGCACAAACGCACCTACGGAACCCAAGGTCCCGCGGTCTTCGTCCTGCACGGTGGCCCCGGTGCCGCCGGCAACATGGCGCCCGTCGCGCGCGGGCTCGCCGACACCTTCCGAGTCATCGAACCCTACCAGCGAGGAAGCAGCGACGCCCCGCTGACCGTCGCCCGCCACATCGCCGACCTCTACGACGAAGTGTCATCGTGCGACGAACCGCGGCCGGCCCTCGTCGGTTCCTCGTGGGGCGCCATGCTGGCGCTCGCCTACGCCGCCGCTCGCCCCGCCCGCAGCGGTCCCATCGTACTCATCGGCTGTGGCACATTCGATCACGCCGCGCGCGAACGGATGCACGTCATCTGCGCCGAACGCACAAACGAAGACCTGCGAAAACGCCTCGAAGATCTCCAACAAGAGATCCCCGACCCCAATCAGCGACTCGGCGCGATGGGCAGCGCCCTGCTGCCGATATACGCGCACGATCTCGTGACCACCGATCTCGAATTCGAATCATTCGACGCACGCGCCCACCACGAAACATGGAACGACATGCTGCGCCTGCAGGACGAAGGCCTGTACCCCGCCGCGTTTGCAGCCATCACTGCCCCGGTCCTCATGCTGCACGGCGCACTCGATCCCCACCCCGGACGGATGATCCAGGCGAGTCTCACTCCCCACATTCCGCAGTTGGAATACCACGAATGGCCACACTGCGGCCACTACCCCTGGCTCGAGAAATCCACCCGCGACGACTTCTTCCACACGCTGTGCACATGGCTGACAGAATACCTCGACTGACACTCACTCAGGACCCTGCCGTCGCGGCCAATGTCCGAGTCGTAGTCGTGTGCCACTGCTCTTGAGCAGTGCCCAACACCACGAACATTGAGATCTCACAAATACACGACCCCGGGACCATACAAGTCACCCTGCGGGGCGCCCGCTTCCATGAGTCGCAACAGTTCAGCCGCAAACTCGATCTCCGCAGCCAGCGCCTCGTCGCCCTCGGCATCGGCCGAAAACCGTTCCACGACGCTGCGCAAACTAGCGGCCGCACCCTCCGGATCGAGCGCGTACGCCGCCGCCGCTTCTTCCATGCCGGAAACGAGCAGCGCAAGAGCGACGCTCCCCTCCACCGCCGGTTGTCCAAGTACCGCCCGCGTGAGCCCGGCGCCGGCAATACGCCCCGATCCTCGTGTGGCACCGGTTCCCAACCGGTGAAACCGTGGCGAAAAAGACGGCACCATCGCCCGTGCTGAGTCTCGTAACGGACGGCACGCACGCCGGTGCGATGGTGATTGCAGATCGCGCCAAACGTCCCACAACCGACTTCGCCGGACTACGAAGTCGCGATCACTCCCCGATGTCCGCGCTGAGAATACGCACGATGTCCCCGTGACCGAGCGTCCCCGCACCGGGGTGCGAATTCTCCTTAAGCGGATTCCCTTGCTCGTCGAGGAAGCGATCGAGTTGCTGAACATCCACGAAAACCCGCGACGCGCCACTGGCCGTGAGAGTGCCGACCAGAACGGGCTCGCGCGGATTCGATACATCCACAATCCGAACCCCGGAGTTACCGGCGGACACGATGGCGTAGTCATCGACGCCCGGCGGCGTCATGTCGCTCGCCACGTCGACGTCCGACGCCGCGCCCAAACTCGTGAGTGACGCCACCTCCGTGATCGCGTCCGGAGCGGTAATGTCCAGCACGTGCAGCCCGGCGGAGCCCGCCGCCACATACAAGTAGTCGTGCTCGCGCGACGGCGTCGTGTCGTCCGCCTCGAGCCATCGCGTGTAAGTATCCAGCCCCGAAGCGCCGGGCAAGGCAAACCCGCCCACCAGCGTCGGCTCCGAGAAGTTCGGTAGCAGGTCTACGAAACGCACGCCGAAATCAGGGTCAGCCACATAGGCCCGCGCCGCGAACGCGGAACCGTTCTGGTGGTGAGCGTAGAGTGTCACGTCCGTGGCATTGATGCCCGCGAGTTCGCCGACGATTTTCGGCGCGCCATGGTCCGAGACGTCGACAACCACCAATCCCGCCTCCCCCGCGGCCACGAACAAGTGAATGCCCCACGGCACAGCGCGCACCGCCGTCGGTATCGACACGGTGGACGTCAATGAGGCAACCGTCGGGACATCCGTATCGTAGATGCTGACCCCCTCGCCCCGCGTCACCACATACAGGTACCTCGCCGCCCGGCTCACGTCGATCGCATCGATGTCGGTATCGTGCGCCGCCGGAGACTCGGCCACGCCGGACCTCATATCAAACGTGAGCAGCCCCGCGGACCCCGAGGCCACGTAGAGGTAATCGGCCTTCCCCGATACGACGTTCGGAATCGCCGCCATTGCCACCGGTATGCCGACGTTCAGCGTACTCACCAGCCTCGGATCGATCGGATCGAACTTCCGGTCATAAACGCGAACGCCGTCGCTCGCCGCGACGTAGGCGTAGTCGCGAGCCACAGAGTAGTTGCCCGAGCCGAGCCCCAGCGACGGCGGCGACCTGTGGCACTCGGCGCACGTACGCACCTCCCCGCGACTCCGAATCGTGTGCGCGTGTACCGGGTTCAACGCCAAACCCGACAAGCCGTTGACCGTCTCCGGCATGACGAAGTCGAGAATCGTCCTGCCATCCGGGTCGGTCACCTCCGCGATCGGCTGGCACCCCACGATGTACGGTGATATCTTGCCCTGCGCGTTGAGCCCCATCGAGAAGTGCTTGAGCGAGACGAACATCTTGTTGTTCGTGCTCGCCTTCCCGATCTGCTCCTCACCTGTAATCAAGTTGATCCCCGTCATCTGCTCATCACGCGTGAAGTGGCACCCAAAGCAGTTCGGCGTCCATGACGCGTGGCAGGCGAAGCACTCCAGACCGCCTTCCTCCTTGAGGTGATGGTCGTTCATCGCCGCCGCCGCCTTCGAGTTGTATTGGATCGACTCCGGATCAAGGAAATGCCTGAGTTGCGGAACGATGTGCGTCTGCGCCGTCACCTTCGACGTGAGTACGACCACGCCCTCCTCGGCAAGCTCGACGTTGTTCAGTGCCTTGCCGTCGCTATCCACCAGAGAACCGCCCACCGTTGGAAGCCCGTGACACGTGCGGCACTCGATCTTCGTAGCCTGGTCCATGTGCCCGTAGATGTTCCCGTCACCCATGACCCCCGCCTGCGTGTGGCAGTCGATGCACTCAACCCCGCGCTCGGCGTGGATGTCCTGCGGGTTCGTCTCCGGATCGGCGTAATGATAGTTGCCGTTGAACTTCTCGTCCGTCGTGCCGGCCACACCAGGTCCCGACGGCAGACGCGGCGGCATCTGCGACCGACCCGAAAAGCTTAACCCAATGCGGGCCCCACGGTGGTGACAGTGCGCACACTGCTCCGCCGGAATCGCCTTTGTAATCTGATGAACCCGCGGGTGACCCTGCTCGTCGTGGTCGATGGACGCGTCATCGCTCGTCGAGCGCCCGTTGTTGGCGTACAGCATGTGGCACGCGGCACAGCCGTCCGCGCGGTACGTCCCGTCCGCGCCCTCCGCGCCGCGGTAACCCTTGCCGCGTGACCACAGGTGGCACCGAGCGCACACCTGCCCCGGAACCGCCCGGTAGTGCGTGGCGAACTCCGACTGATCCAGCGACGCGTCGTAGTCGATCAGGTCAAGCAGTTCGCTGACGGCACCCGCCGCCGTCGGAACCACCCCATCCTCGTCACGTACGGAGAAGTTACCATACACCGGCGTCTTACTGTCCGTCACGCCGTTCTGGTAAAGACCGCCCGCGTAATGACCCGCGCCGGTGGCCATCAACCCCTTCATGATCCAATCCACATGCGGAACGTGACACGTGCCGCATGTCTCGCGCACCACGCGCAGATTCGACGGGTTCACGAACTGCTGATAAGGCAGGTCGTAGTCCAGCGGCGCCGTCACCTTCCCCGTGATCACCGGCAGCGTCGGCTGAACGTGCGCGGTCTCCTTCCGGGCGGTCGTAAAGTCCCCGCCGTGACAGTCCGTGCAATCGATCGCTGTTGCCGCATGCGTGCTCTCGATGCGCTCGTGACACACCAGGCAACCCGGATTCTCCTTGGTGAACGCCACGTCGGTCGCATTGTCGTTGACGTTGACGTTGTCGTCGTCGAGCGGCGGCGCCACCGGGCAGCCGGCGATCATGACCCCCAGCCACGCCGTGGTGATTACGACCAGTACCGGCATGCGCTTCTGCTTGCGTGCGAACTTCGACATCATCTGGATCTCCAAGGATGGCGCCTCTCTCATTCTGCGTTCACCGAAAAAACCGGAACACTATAGATTAGTGTTTGGTAAGTTACCCAAACGCGCGAGCGTGTGCAACTCCGCATCGACATGAGAGACCTCACGGGGAGTATCCCAATCTGGGTGGCACGCCCACGCTCGCGTGGGCATGTTTCGACCGACCTTCCAACAAGCCCCCGATCCCGCTAGCATGCGAAACCTGAGTTCCCCTGCGATGGCACCGGGTGGCGCCGAACGGGGTCCAGCGTTGCGCGCGCTGTTTTCGCAGACCACCCCCAATAGCAGAGAAACGACCCGGACCGTAAGCTCCGCCGGCCACAACGACCACGCACGGCGTCGATTGCGCGGAAACTGCACCGGGCGAGTCCAGCCAAGCTGGTGTATTCTGGAGAACGCATGACCAACCAACCCGCACAAGAGCACGCCAAGATATCGCCCTTCGGGCACACCTATTGGATGTGCAACTGCATCGAGGCGTTCGAACGATTGGCCTACTTCGGCATCCGAGCCGTCGCCCCCATCTACATCATGCAAGCCACCGAACCCGGCGGTCTGCATCTCACCGCCGTCGACAAGGGTTGGATCTACGCCTGGTGGGCAATCTTCCAGTCGTGGCTGCCCATGATCACCGGAGGACTCGCCGACCGCTACGGATACAAGCGCATCCTATTCTGCGCCGTCACTGCAAACGTCATCGGATACGTGATGATGGCGTTCTTGCACAGCTACTACGGTTTCTTCGCCGGCATACTCGTGCTCGCGACCGGAACCGCCTTCTTCAAACCCGCCCTCCAAGGGTCCATCGCCCAGAACCTGACCAAGGCGAACTCCTCAATGGGTTGGGGAATCTTCTATTGGGTCGTCAACGTCGGCGCATTCGGCGCGCCCCTATTGGCCACCGTCATTCTCGGCGTACCCCACAGCGCCGAAGGTTGGCGTAACCTCTTCCTCGCTTCAGCCGCCTACACCTCCGTGAACCTCCTCCTACTCTTCACCTTCAAGGACGTCCCCTCCGGCGCCGACAAGTCCCTGGGCTTGGGCGTCGTGTTCTCCCGCACCATTGAGAACATCTGGCCATGGTGGTTCACCGGCGGAAAACTCGATCCCCTGCGCTGGATACCCGGCACGATCATGGTCGCTGCTGGTCTCGCCGTGCTCATCTTGAAGCCCGTCGATAACGAATGGTTGGGACTCGCCCTCGGCTGGGGGCTCTTCTTCGCCGGAATGATCCTCATCGTCTGGCTGCGCGACGGGAGGTTCACTTGGCAGCTTCGCCTCCCCGCGTTCCTGCTCATCATGTCCTGCTTCTGGATGATGATGTACCAGCTCTGGGACCTCCACCCCAACTTCATCGAAGACTGGGTCGACAGCTCGTCCGTCGCCGAGTACAGCCCCTTCGAAGGATGGGTCGATTACGGCGACCGCGGGCAGCCTCGCGTACAGCAGCAGATCCTCCTGAACCTCAATGCCCTCCTTATCATCATCCTCGTCATGCCCCTCTCATGGCTCGTCAGAAAGATGCGCACCCTCGAAGCCATGCTCATCGGCATGAGCGTCGCCACCGTCGGCATTCTCGTCGCCGGACTGACCGGCAACGGCTGGATACTCCTGCTCGGCATTGTCTTCTTCTCACTCGGTGAGATGCTCACCGGACCCAAGAAAAACGAATACCTCGGCCTCATCGCTCCGCCCGGCAAGAAAGGCCTCTACCTCGGATACGTCAACATCCCCGTCGGCTTCGGCGTCGGGCTCGGCTCCATCATCGCCGGGCACGTCTACGACAACTACGGCGAAAAGGCCTCCCTCGCACTCAAGGAGATGGGCACCGACTCCGCGCTCGTCGCCCGCGCCGCACGCGCCGCCGACTGGAGCGACACACTCCACCTCATTCCCGAGTTGCTCGACATCGACCGCAGCAACGCCCTCGACATCGCCGCCCAAGACATGGGCAGCGTTCGCGCGACCGCCGCCCATACACTCCTCGATGCGTTCCGCTCCGACCAGGGACAGATCACCAACCTCGGGCTCGTCTATCTCGCGCTGAGCGACGAGTTCAAGGGCAAAGCCGCAAGCGGTTTGAGCGAGCAGCTCACCGCCCGCAATGCAACCGTCGACACCATCGGCATCGCCCGTTTCATCGACAAACTTCCAGATGCCATCGGCCTCAAGCGACCGCAGGTGTTCGAGATCATCCGTGATCGCGTCAATCGCGACCTGCCGCCCGAGAAGATCAATGGCGACTCCGCAATCGTCGACATGCTATGGGACCGATTCACGGGCGACACCGAAACGCTCAACAACCTCGCCCTCGAGTATCTCGCCCAGGGCACAGCGCGCATCGAAGAAGTGGTCGCCCCGATGACGTTCGACAACCCCGTTGTCGACATCGACAAGCGACTCGGCCTCGGACGCACCAAGGCCTTCGCCGCCATGGCCTCCGCGATGGGCGCCAACGACGCCGAAGTACGCCAGGCCCTCAGTGAGTACGCGACACCCACCGATGACGAGAATGCGAGCGTTTACAACTACCTCATCGCCCAAAAGCACCAGCGCTTCACCGCAGTCGCCCGCAAGGATTGGAAGATGGACCTCGCCTTCCTCAAAGAGGTCGTCGAGTCCGACGCCGCCGCGATGGCCGTCGTCAACGAAGGCATCGAACCCGGCGACGATCCGCTGATCGAACGCCTCGCCGGCGACCACGATCTGATCCAAAAGGCCCTCGACGCAAAGGACTGGTCCAAGACACCGCACCACGCCGCGAGCCTCCTCCGCCTCAACCCCTACGAGGCCAGGTCGCTCGCCGCCGCCGAGGTCAATCGCGCCGCCGTGACCGCAACGAAGCTACTCTGGGAAAAGTACAACCCGCAGTATCTCGTATGGTGCCCGTTCGCCGCGATCGGCATCCTCGCAACCGTCGCGCTCTACATCTTCGGGCAGATGGCCAAACGCTGGTCCGACATGAACGCCTGACGGTCGAAACCCCCCGCACGGGCTACCGCGCCCGCGGGCATGGAAAATACGTGAGACGGTTGTCGTCCTCAGACAGCTGAGCGAAACTCCCGCGCCAACTGCGCCGAATATGCGTGACCACTGCATCTTCAAGCCGCTCCGACCGAAGCCGCGGCATGCCGTCAACGATGTCGTACACGTACGGACTCCCGTTCACGGGATCCACCAGGTCCGATTCGAACGAACGCGACACCGCCTGTTCCAGACGCTCGGGCCACACACCATAACGCTCGCGGTACTGGATCAGCCACGCGACCAGCCTCAACGCGCGCCGCTCCGCACGGATGAACACCCGGACCTCCGCACCGAGGTACGGCAGCAGTAGCGTGGCGGGGTTCGTCTTTCTCTCCCGCTCAACCTCAACATCGAACGCCTCGACCGCCGCCGTCAACTCGGTGAAAGTCAGCGTCTGCCAATCGCTGAAGCTCTTGAACGCCCAATCGAGAAACGTGTGGACATCCTCGGGTGAGAGCTGCCGCGCGTACCGGCGGTTCTCGTCCGTCAATGCATCCATGTTCTGGAAGTACTCCTGGGAAGCGCTGTCCAGCACGTCAAGGTCCAGGTGCAATTCGCGCGTCGCCGGATCGAACACGATCGCCTCGTTGATCAGTTGCGTCATCCGCAACGCACCAAACGCCGGCGTCGTCTTCGATACCGGTACGTCCGGGGTCGCAACCACCCGTTGAACGTAGTCACTCACGTCCGCGCCCGTCCGAAACGAATCCGCAAGGGCGTCGTTCAGGAACACAAGCACACTGCCCCGGCACATGAGTCCGAACTGCCCGCCATAACCGGCCGGTACGTCACCAAGATCAGCACCCAGCCGGCTCGCCGCCGCAAGATCGTCGACCGCACCCGCGGCATCCCCCGCCCAGTGACGCAGATACGCCCGCCCCACGAACGCCCCGGCAGCCAGCCGCATTTCATAGAAAGGCCCGTACCCCGAAAGAAACGCGAAGCTCTGCTTCGTATCCACCGGAGTCCGAAACGACGTCGACGCCAGCCGCTCCGACAGATCGTCCAGAGTGTCGCTCACCTCCATCAGCCACTGTTCACCCTGCGCCCGCCCGTTGCGATCCGGATCGCGCATCGATTCCAACAACTCCTCCGGCATCCCCGTGACGAGCTCGCGCAGAAGGTCGACCGGCACATCAACCGGCTGAAACACCCGACGCACGTCATCGGTCCAACGATCACCAGGCTCCGTGGTCATCAGCTCGCGCAGAACGCGCGCTTCACTGATGTTCGTCTGAATGATCTCGAACAGTTTCAAATTCGCTCGCCGCTCCGCTTCGGCCCGGGCGACGCCCGTCGCCTGCGCCGCCTCCTTCTCCCGCGACAGGCTCAAAAACTGCGCCGCCGTCGCGCCGATGGCGATGAACACCGCCGCCGCCAACGCCAATGCCCACCGATACCGCCGCGCCGTCTTGACCAACAGATACAACCGGTTCGACGCCTTCGCCGTAACCGCCGCCCCGCGAAGAAACACCTCCAGGTCGGCCGCCAGCGCCTCGGTCGACTGGTAACGCCTGCTCTTGTCCTTCTCCAGCGCCGTGCGCACCACCGCCTCCAGGTCGTCGGTGATCTCGCGCGCGTCGACGCCCCCGCGACCGCCCTCCGTAGCCAACGCCCGGTGCAAGCTCTGCGGCGTCGCATTGATGATCGTGTCGCGTACTTGATCCTGCCGCCCCGTGAGCGAATACGGAAACGTGTCCGTCAGCGTCTTGAACAGCACCACCCCCAGCGCGTACACGTCGGACCGAACGTCCCCCGCACCTTCCTCACTGCCCGCCTGCTCGGGGCTCAGAAACGGAAGCGTCCCAAGGACCGCCCCCGTCATCGACACCGTCAAAGTGTCCGCCGCGCGCCCCGACTCCGAAACGTCCTTCGCCAACCCGAAGTCCACCACGTGCGAAACGCCGTCCGCGTCAATCAGAATGTTCGACGGCTTCAGATCGCGATGGATGATCCCGTGCTGATGAGCGTGGTGCACCGCGCGGCACACTTCCATCATCAACCCAACCCGCTCCCGCAACGGGCACCCGTTCCGCGTGATGTAGTCGTGAATCTGCAACCCCTCCACGAACTCCATCGCACAGTAGTGCCGCCCGCATGCGACGCCGCTGTCGAACAGCGTGACGATGTTCGGATGACTCAGCCGCGACGCCAACTCCACTTCACGAAGAAAACGCAAACGCTCATGGTCGCTCGCGAATACCCCGTTCAGCAGAACCTTGATCGCCACCGTGCGCCGCGTCGACTTCTGAATCGCGCGATACACCACCCCCTGCCCGCCGTGATGAATGCGCTCCAGAATCTCATAGCCCGGCAGAACCGCGTTGAGCGACTCCAACTCGTCGCCACTCGAAATCAGTGCCATGTCCGCCGGCTCACTGGAACCGCGGTTGCCCGCGCGCACCGCATCGTCTGGCGCCGCCGTGGCGTCCGCGGCCTGCCGCAGGCGCTCACCGAGCTCCGGCATCAACCGCGGATGCCGCGCCGCGATCTGCACGTCGTCGACACCGTCGCCCGAAAGCCGCCGGCCTCGCACTTCGTCAACGATTCTTTGGATCTCGGCCCGCCGTGTGCCGCAGCGGCCGTGAACTGTTCGGATAGGGTCCTAAGACTGGTCAACCAAGTCGGTTTGGCCATGCTCACCGTCCTTTGTCAAAATGGCCGACCGTGGCGGTAGGCGACGGTGAATCTCCCGCCGCCACGACCAGCCGCTCACGCGGAAGCTATCCGGGTGTGTTTTCGATTCTACTCTTCGCCGTCCCCACCGCCATTCGCGTTGATTGGATTCCGACGGGGACGATTGTTGTACACTACTCGCGTTTTTTTCCTCGCGCGTAGATAAACGACACAATCAACATGGCGATGCCATCGCGTTGCGTCGATCTAAGGATCCCGCTGCCACGGCGGGGCCTCTACCAACGGTGCATCTTTCCTAATCGTAGCCTACGCCCGTAGTAGCACGTCGGGCGCACACAATCGCACTCACATATGGGTGATTCTCAGATTCACGCCCAGGATCGGCTTTGCGTCGGTCCCACCTGTTATGTTGCTTATCTCGGCTGCGACATACGCGCCATCATCCATCATCGGGGCGATGTTGGCCGCAACGTCCCGGCCCAGGAACCCGATTTGCTGGCCATTCTTGCGACACACCTTGACGGCGTTCTTGTCGTGCTCGTTGTCCTCGTCACGCACCAACTTTACCGCCTCGCCGGGTTGGCACTTGGCGATGATGTTCTGTCGATTGGGTCCGAACAGCCCAGGATTGCTGTGCGTTACGCCGCGCACTTTAGTACGAAACGCATTCGCATCCAGAATCGCTTGGCGACGCTGGGCTCTTTCTTGTCGGCTTTTTTCAAGCGCCGCTAGTTCCTGCTTGCCGATTCTCACTGCGGCAGCGCCTGCGCGTTTTGCGACTGCTTTCAGGGCGTCTAACTTTCCGGGTGTCTTTGGTTTTGGCGGTTCAGGAACTACGAATACCAATCCGCACGCCTTGCACCGCGCCCGTTTACCTTCCGACCCATCGGGCAGAACGAACGCCTGTTTGCAGTCGGGACATTGACCGTTCATAGTCTGCCCTTAGTGTTCCCGTGTCGAATCACGCCACGACCACCGGAAAACCCGCGTTTTGTCCCAACGGTGAGCGCTACAGCGGCCCGGTGAACCCCTCTTGCAATATCGCGAAATCGGTTAGGTCAATGTCGCAATCCAGGTCGATGTCCCCAACAGGCCGCCCCGCCGCGTCTACCGGGATGTCCACCGGCGTGTTGTTGCAAACATCGTCATCATCTAGCACACCGTCGCCGTCAGTATCGACGGGCACTTCATCTGCGCCCATGTCAACACGCCCATTGATTACACGGTTGTCTCCGTCCAGATCTGTATCACCCGGCTCAGATATGTAATTGGGGTCGCCAGCATCAAGGCAAGGTGAATCAAGGCCAATGTGGAATTCATCCACAAACATGGGGTCCATGTCTATGTTCCCAGCTTCATAACCGCCCTCTACGTTACTGTAACGCACAAACAGAGGCGAACCGTCGTTGATTATCGACGCAGAATTCCCCCAAAAAATGCAGCTCTTAATCGTTGTGCTCGGGCTGCTGTTAATCGAGCGCAGACCGATTCCGTCATTATTCAGGATTGAGCAATTCGTCATTAGCAAGCTCTGAATGTTCCAAATCGCGATTCCTGCTCCCTGGCCGCCGTTGGATGCGTTGCTCACGAGTAGGCTGTTCTTAATCATCATGGCGGCGCCAGTAACGAGGAACACGCCGCCACCCGCATTCGCCGAGTTCTCACGAAAAACAGTGTTTCGTACGTTCACGTCGCTATCCGCACCGACAAACAAGCCACCACCACCGCTGCCAGCGTGATTGCCGACGAATGTGCAGTTCGTAAAGGTGGATTGCGAGTTGTGACAATACGCCCCACCAGCCCGTCGATTCGTGTCCGGGACCATAGCCGTGTTGTTCTGTATTATGCAGTTGCGAATGGTTGGGCTGGAATTCTCGATACTGATTCCGGCGCCTGGGCTCGCAAAACCACTCCTGATGGTCAGTCCTTCGACGATGGATTCAGGTGTTTCACCGGATTGGAAAATGAACCCGCGCCCTTCCCCTTCGCAGTCGATGATGCAGTTCCCCGGCCCGTTCTCACTCCGAACCGTGATTGCCTTTCCGTCGAAATCCAGATCTTTGTTGAAAAACCCGGTCCACACGCCATCCCGAACGATAACCACGTCCCCCACGTTTGCCGCGTCGATGGCGTCCTGAATCACGACGAAATCATCGGGGACGTACAGATCGTCCGCGTACACAATCGACGGGAACAACAACAAGAATGCTGCGAATCGTGGCATGCCGAATCCCTCGCGCAAGCCCGCGACGGCCTACGTGTGCAACGCCCGTCGGAAGATGGGCTCGCAGGTCGCGCGGGGTGGGTTGAATTGTCGCTAGATAGCTGGACTAGCGTTGCACGCTTCCAGTGTACCGATTGCGTATGTCACGATCAACGTTCGTGGTCCAGAACGGGCGACGTGTGCCGAATACTCGCCTACGGGCGTCCGGCGTCGGTTTGTTGTGGACGCACAAGGTTTCGCGCTTCGTGTCCGCGCGAGTATCGCGATACCGAAACCACCCCGCCAACAAAGCTTCAGGAGGGACCCGCCGCGCTCACCATAGCCACAATCCCCGCCCGCACCGCATTCGGCAGCGTCGCCCACGCCCGGCACACCGCTGCCAGATCGGGGTCGTTTTCGTCGCAAGTGCGGGGTTTACTGCGGGGGTCGGTTTCGCCGTCGTCGTAAACCGTTGTTGTTTCATCGGTTAGGGAGGTAGGGTTGCAGCCTTCCAAGCTGATTGTTGCGCGTTCGAGTCGCGTCACCCGCTGTCCGCAACGTCCCGCATCGTCTCGCAAATCATCGCCTTTACCCTTGTTTTCTGGGGTCTTGCGTGAACGTCTCGATGTAGCACCTCTTGAACGGTCGTCGCAACCACTCGCACGCTTTCGCGACGTTTCGCGTGCCAACTGCGTGGGTAACTGCGTAGGTTCGGAATCGTGGGTCCC
>JAJDDR010000107.1 GCA_029260255.1 Phycisphaerae bacterium | reverse complement strand
CCCCGAGGAGTTTTCCATCGAAGCGATGCGGTCCGGGGAAACCACGCGGGAGCAATTCCGAGAGGCGTTTCGCCGAGACGATTTGACGGACGAGCAACGCCGCGAGTTGCGAAACAACACGCGGCAGCTTCGGCGCGAGCGGATGGAGGAGCAACTCGCGGAGTACTTCGACGCGTCCGACGAGGAGAAGGTCGCCGTTCTCGACCGCCAAATCGATGAGATGCAGGAGCAGCGACGCCAATGGGAGGCGCGCCGAGCCGAGCGAGAGGCGAATCCCCAGGACGAAGAGCAGCGGCGCGAAGGCCGTCGCCAGCGTGGCCGATCGCAAACGCGCGAGCAGCGAAAAACGCGATCCGAGTCGCCCAGCCCGGAAAGCTCGGCGCGACGGGCAACGTACCGCGCGGCCCTTCGGAGCCGAATGGCGGAACGGGGGATTCAGGGCGGCGGCCGCGGAGGAGGCCAGGGACGCGGCGGGGGAAGCCGGTGAGCCGGACCGGGGCCACACCGGCGTGAGTTGGGCGGACCGCGGCGTACCTGCCATGACCCGGGGTCCGGGCTCGCTGGCCCGCACATTGACGCACGCCTTCGCTAATCGTAAAATCCGTGCTCGATCGGAAACACGTTTAAGCCAAGGAGCGATCATGGCCGGAGCCAATACTCTCGAATTCACCGACGTCAACTTTGAAGAAACGGTCCTCAAGTCGGACCAGCCGGTCCTGGTGGACTTCTGGGCGGAATGGTGCGGCCCGTGCAAGGCGCTGGGACCGTTCATAGACGAGCTGGCGGACGAGTACGCGGGCAAAGTGAAGGTGGGCAAGGTCGACGTCGATTCCAACCGCGAGATTGCGACGCGGTACGCGATCAGCACGATTCCCACCGTCTTCCTGTTCCAGGGCGGCGAAGTGAAGCAGGAATTCCACGGTCTTCGCCCAAAACAGGAGTTTGCGGCCGCGCTGGACGGTGCCACCGCGTCCACGTAGCGCTTCGTGAGGCTTGGTCGGATTGCCCAGGGCCGGCTGCGGTGGCGGTGCCGCACGGCACCGCGGTTCAGTCGCCCGTTCGCTCATCGGTGGTCCACCCGGCGGAAGCCTTCACGGTTCTTGATTCAACTGAGATGATTGCATCGCATGGTTTCGCTCAAACTCTACGACAACGGTGATCCGCCGGAGGGCGGAAACGGGGGAACCGGATCCGAGGACGGTGGCGACGACGCGTGTTGCGGCAACGGCCTGGAAAAAGTCTACAACACGACGGCCGTTCGCTACGGCTACATGAAGCACGTCGGGGAGTTCACCCGTCCTGACGGGATGGTATTCACATGCGGCGCAAAGGTAGTGATCCAGACGAACCGTGGGATTGAAATCGGGGATCAGGTATCGGTAAGTTGCGCGGGATGCGACAAACATGTCTCTCGCGATGATCTCAAGACGTACATCAAGAACAGCGGCGCCGACAGTTATCGTTTCGAGAGCGGCCGCATCCTGCGCGAGGCGACGCCGGACGACCTCGGCGAGGACATGAGGCTCCGCGAGCGCACCCGACGGATGACGCGCGCCGCCCAGGACCACGCGATCCGCCAATTCGGCAGGGATCGCATGAAGATCGTCGAGTGCGAGTACCTGTTGGGCGGCGAGCGCGCGATTTTCTACTTCATGGCGGACGGACGCATCGATTTCCGAGGCTTGGTCAAGGAACTCTCACAGGAGTTTCAAACGCGGATTCAGATGCATCAGGTCGGCGCGCGGGACGAGGCGCGGCTCCTGGCGGACTTCGAAACGTGTGGTCGCGAGGTGTGTTGCAAGTCGTTTCTCAAGACACTCAAGCCCATTTCGATGCGTATGGCCAAGCTCCAGCGTGCGACGTTGGATCCATCCAAAGTATCCGGCCGATGCGGTCGTCTGAAGTGCTGCCTCCGATACGAGCACGAGTCCTATGAATCTCTGGATGCCAGCTTGCCGAAGAAAGGTGAGAAGGTCCTGACGTCACATGGCCACGGAACGGTGATTGATCGCCAGATTCTGACGCAACTGGTGCAGGTCGATCTGGTAGCCGGCGAAGGCACGGTGGCGGTGGTGGTTGAGGATGTGCTCGAGCGCCGGTTGACGGCTTTTCCGCCCACGCCACCCCCGGTGCGCCCCGAGCCGGTGCGACCGGCCAAGCCGCGACCGGCTCGGTCGCGACCGCCACAAGGAGCGCCTGCGCAGGTAGCGCCGAACGCGACGGCTCAAGATTCGGGGCGTTCCCGTCCGAAACCGGAAGCAGGCGGAAGGCGCCGCCCGCCGCAGGACCGTCCAGCTGGAGACCGCCCGGCGTCGCAGCCGGGCGCTCCGACAGACGATCCGCAGCGCACCAAGAAGCGCCGACGCCGGCGCCGCAAGCGTCCGCCCCGCGGAGCGGCGGAAGGCGGCGCGGGTGACAAACCGGCCGGAAACGGCTAGAATGTCCCGTGGGTTGTATCTAGGAGTCAACAGGTGTCCCACGAGACGAGTGATCGATACGCGACGCTGACCGATGTGGCCAGAGCGGTCGGGGTTTACCCCGAGCCGGCGTATCACTTCGTGCGCGATGGGTTGGAATACTCCGCTCGGGCGACGCACGGCCCGATGACGCCCCCGCAGTTCCTCGTCGCTCAGTATATGTCCGAGGAATCCATCGACCTTGCCGAGATCATAGAGCGGCTCGAATGCGGATCGCTCGACCCCATGGTTGCGGCCGCCGTCAAGCAGGCCGGTGGCATCGACCAGCTCAATCGCAATGTCAGCGGCGAGGACCTCTGCTGGGCGTTGCGCGCGTTTGCGCTGCGCCAATGGGGGTTGTTGACCAAGCTTGTTCTCAGCAGTTGGAACATCAGAGGCACCGAGGACTTCGGTAGGATCGTCTTCGCCCTCGTCGATTACGGCTTCATGCAGAAGGAGCCGCACGATTCGATGGACGATTTTGTGGCGGTGTACGACTTCGACGAGGCCTTCCGTCAGTCATTCCACATCGGTGACCCGCCGGAGTAGCGCGGGATCAACCCCAGTCGCTCCGTCGATCCGCTTCCTATTCTGGCTGTTGCTTCTTGGATTCGCCGTTGGGGACCGGTGCTTCGGCGCCGGCGTTCGGCGTCCCGGAATCGACCGACGCGGCATGCGTATCGGCCGTCAGCGAGCGATGGTTCTCGCCCCCTGGCAGGCTGATTTCCTCTTTGACGTCGCGCAGGCCCTTCTTGAACTCGATGATGCTCTTGCCCATCGATCGAGCGATCTCCGGCAGACGCCTCCCGAAAACCAACAGCCCGATTCCTCCGATCACGATCATCTCGAACGTGCCGGGCATTCCCAAGGCCAGGATGTGCGGTTTCATAGCTGTTCGCTCCGTGGTCGCCGACGTTGCAGCCGTTCCGGTTCCCTGCCCGGAATGTCGGCCTACCCAATGGTACCCCTCCAGCCAAAGTGGGTCAAAGCGTTCTTCGCGAAAGTCGCTTCGCGTGCGTACATGCCAAAACGGCCGGCAGGTCGGGTGGCATGCCACGCTCGCGTGGGCATGATAGAGTCATGGAATCACCGCCGGGCTCGCAGTGATGAACCCCGGCGTCGTCGCGCTAACCTCGATCCGCCCGCACCCCGACCTCGACGCCGCCAGAAACGTCTGGTCTCCAGCGGCTTCGTCCCGGCACACATCCAGCACGAAATCCCCGGAATCCGTCAACGGCCCGCGCCCGGCGATCGCCATCGACGGCAAGACGCTTCGTCGCTCACACCATCGACGCAACGGCCTTGGTCCGTCGCATCTGGTCAGCGCTTGATCGAGTGAACACGGCTTGGCGTTGAACAGCCACGACCGGCACGGACGTGACAGCGACGAAGATCACATGGAACTCTTCGTTCTAGTTCAAACAAGTACGGTTCGGGAGTTGAACAAATACCAACACCAAAGCGCTTTATGAAACGGGGGAATACTGGTTCGAGATCACCAAAGCCGGTCGACAACGTTTGAAAGAACGGGATAACCCCCCGATCAATCCGGATCAGTAGCAATTTCGACTGTCGCGAGCCCCAGACGTCGAAATCGCCGGCTGTTTGGACCGCCACATGGTCGATCACTTGGCGCGAATCACATGCCGAACGGCGTCAACGATTACCTTGAACGCCCTGGATCGCCGCGCGCTAGGGAGCGCCACCGCAAACGCTTACCGTCACAACCGCTGATTCCGTGGCCAGCGTTTCACAAGGGCCGATCGCATCGGCGTGGTACGTCCCCGAGTCCGCTTCCGAAGCGTTGACAATGAACAGAAACACGCTGGTCGCCCCCGCGATCGGCACGTCGTCCTTGAACCACTGAAACGTTGCGAGACCCGTGGCACCGGTGAACAGTCCGATCGTGTCACCCACGCAGCGTTCAGCACCGGTCGGCTGCAGCGTGATCGTCACGTCCCCGGCGAACTCCAGCAAGGCCGCGTCGGAGACGACGTCGATGTCGCACGAATCCGTCACCACGCACCGGTATGCCCCAAGATCGTCCGCGCCCACGTCTTCGACCAAGAGCGTTGAACCCGTCGCCCCGGGGATATTGGCCCCATTACGCTGCCACTGATACGACAGTGGCTCGACGCCCGCGGCCTCCACGCTGAACGCGCCCGAACCCGCATCGCACACGCCCACGCTCTGCGGCTGAACCGTCACCACCGGCGGCGCGTGCAGGTCTAGTACCGCGATCTCCGAATGGGTCATTGCGCAATCACCCGAGGCCGTCACGCGATACTCCCCGACATCGTTCCCCGAGACCGACGGTATCGTCAGTGACGAACTCGTGGCACCCCCAATGGGGATTCCGTTGTGCGTCCACTGAAACCCGAAGGCCACACCATCCGTCGCAACGCTCAGTGTCGCCGGTCCGCCGAGACAAGCCGTTTCGTCGCTCGGCTGCACCGCGAACGCCACGCCGCAATCTCCCGTAAACGCCCGGGTAAACGTGCCGTAGTCCAGCAGGTCGACATCGCCATCGAGATCGTCGTCAAAAACGCCGCACCCCGGCGCCTCGCTCACGCCGGCCGCGCCGGAGAAACAGCCACCGAAGGAGTCGTAGTCGGTGAGGTCCACGTCCCCGTCCCCGTCGAAGTCACCCCCGAGCGATCCGCGAACCGACGCGCTGATCGTGCCCACACCAAGCGTTCCGTTATACCAATCGATCTGATGTTGCTCCATGATCCCCAACGCCCGGTTGATCTCGTTTGTGCTCGGCGGACTCTCCGGAAGATGAACCATGATCCACCCCACTCGAAAGTGCTTCTGGGCATCCACCGACGACGGATTGCGCGCTCCATTCCCCTGTATGATCCTTCCGGCCGTCAACTCGAAAACAGGTCCATTGTAGTTTCCGAAGCAATTCGAATCGTCCATGAACCGAAACTCGGAGTTCCGCGCGTCCATCTCCTCGGGCGACAGATACCCCATTAGATAGAGGTCCGTCGGGCTGAACACACCCTCGATGTCGGTGTTGAACCGAATCGTGCCGTTCTGACGCTGGGCCGGTGAAACGCCGACCCACTCCGCGATCTCCATGCCCGAGCCCTGACCGTCTACCCGGAAGCTCCAGTGCGAAGACCGCCCGCACCCGCCGTTGTCACCCTGAAGAACGCGACCGCCCGCCACCGGGTCGAGGAACATCGCCCAGCGATGCTCGAACTCCTGCCCGAGCACCAGCCGTGTGAACCCCGCGTCCTGCCCCGAACCCGGCGCCCAGTTGTGTACGTTCCACATCATCACCCAACCCTCGACGTTGTCTCCGGGAACGCCGAACGCGGGGCGACGGATGAACGAATTCAATCCCAATCCATCAGTCAGGTTCTCCAGTCCCAGATAGAATGCCGCCCCGATCTGGTGATCGGCCTGAAAGTTGATCCAGAATGCAACGAAGTCGAAGTTGTCGCCGTGCTCGGCCAGCAGCGCGGCCGTCGCCTCGCCCATGAACAGGAATAAGTCGTTGTCGCTGAAGCTCGAGACCAACAACCGGTCGCTGTCCTCGTAGAGGAACAAGTCGCGCCGCTCCAAACTGCGTGTCTCGCCGCCGCCGAACACAAACGGCTTGCGCCCTCGGACCGCAACCTGCGCGCGCCACGACGGATCGGGAATGTCGCCACGCCCAACGCCCGCCTGAAACCGCTCAAAGAACGCATCCGGATGCTCGGTAGCACAGTAGTCCGACGCCGCAAAAGGATAGGGGACCGTCGCTGCTTCTTCCGCAGGCGTACCGGCGGCCGCAGCCGCGGAAAGCGTCAGCCATGTAACGCAGGCAGGAACAAGGGCTCTCATGGATCGTATTCTCCTTTGAGGCGCGCATTGGGTTGCGATTATCGGTGCCCGAACAGTCGGAAGGATGAACCGGAAGATGCGACACCGCGAGCGCCGCGTCCCCATCCGGACCACCAATTCTGAGTGTAGTGATTCTGCGGTCTCAGAACAACCAACCACCCCGCGCCCGCGACCGTTTCCGACA
>JAJDDR010000106.1 GCA_029260255.1 Phycisphaerae bacterium | reverse complement strand
CGCGCCGTATCCGCCGCCGCCGCCGGCGCGCTGCCGATAGAGCGTGCCCTTGGCGACGCCTTTCAGCAGATCGAGACTGAGCGGCACGTGGGTTTCACCACTCGGGTAGCGCAGCGTGATCCCGTTGAGCGAACCGTGACCGCCGCCGTGCAAACCGAACGCGGGCTCGACATCGCCGTCGCCGAAGATGACCAGCTGAGTATCCTCCGAGCCGATCTCGAACTCAGTTTCCACGCCAAGCCCGCCGCGCCACTTTCCGGCGCCGGCCGAGTCGCACAGATACTCGTGTTTGTGCAGTACGTGCGGCGTCTGCTGTTCGAACATCTCGTAGTCCTGATCGAGCAATCCGCCGGCGGCGTCGATCATGCCGATGTGATCGTAGCCGTCCACGCCGCGCAGCGCGCCGGAGCCACCCTTGAGGCCCATGAAGCAGATGTCGACGTACTTGTCGTTCTTGCGCGGGTCGATGCCCGTCGTCAGCGAGCAGAGCAGGTGGTTCCAGCCAGCAGTGACACGCTCCGGCACTATCGGCGCCATAGCGCGGGCGATTGCGTCCGCGTTCGCAGGGCACAGATGATTGCCGTACGTCGTGGCGGCCGGGTAGGCGGCGTTCAGGATCGTGCCCTTCGGAATGATGATCTCGATCGGTTCGATCATTCCCTGATTGTGCGGAATGTCGGGGTTGACCATCTGGAGGAACGTCAGGATGGCCGCCGACGCACTCGACGTATAAGTGCCGTTGACGAACGCGTCGGACTGCGCGTCTGTTTCGGTGTAGTCGAAGACGATGTTCCGATCGCCCACTGTGATCTTCACCCGGATCGTATACCGCTTGTCGGTGTTCTTGCCGTCGTAGTAGATCATCGACTCGCCGCGATACGCGCCGTTCGGAATCGATGCGATCTCCGCCTCCATCATCTTCCGCGTGGAGGCGAAGAGTGCCTCCTTGTGCTGCTCGAAGCACGCGCGACCGTATTTCTCCAGAAGATGCAGCATGCGCCGCTCGCCGACAACGCACGATCCGATCTCAGCGCGCATATCCTGTTGCACGATGTCGAAGCGGATGTTGGCGAAGATCAGATCCCAAACGTCTTTCCGCAGTTTCCCCTTGTCGTAGACCTTGACGGGCGGAATGCGCAGCGCCTCCTGCCAGACTTCGGTGGCGCCGGGATTGTATCCGCCGGCGACGGCACCACCGATGTCGGCCTGGTGTCCCTTGCAGGCGGACCAGGCGACGAGTTCATTCTCGAAGAAAATCGGCTTGTAGACGGCGAGGTCATTGTTCTGGTTGCCCATGCTGAAGACGTCGTTGTGAAAGATCACGTCACCCGGATGAATGTCGTCCCCGAAGTAGTCAATGATATATTTACACACCGGGCTCAGAGAGAAGGACAGAATGGGCAGATTCTCGGTCTGTTCGAGCATGTTCCCCTGGGCATCGTACACGCCGGTGACGAAGTCCTTCGCTTCGCAGAGAATCGGCGAGCGCGTCGTCTTCTGCAATGCAATGCTCATTTCATCCGTGAGCGACTTAAAGGCTCGCGCGAACACGGAAAGCAGAATGGGATCGACCGCACTCATGCGAGAATCTCCCGCAACGTCGCCGGCAGCGCATTGACGTGGCCCTTCCGGTACACGACGAAACTACCATACTTGTCACAAACACAGTCGAATGAGGCAACGATCAGGATCGTCGTATTCACCTGCTCGATCAGTGCGGGCCCGGCGATGCGGTGGCCGTGGCGCGTCTTGTGGCCGTCGAATACCGAAACCGCGCGCGAGACGCGCTCTTCCGGAACATACACACTGCGCGATCCCTTCAATGCGATCTCTGCATTCGATTTCGCGAGCGGCTCTTCGGTGTATGCCGGTTTCTCGGTCAGTCCCGAAGCCCGAAGTCGCACATTGATCAACTCGATGGCCGCGTCCCCGTCGTCGAGCGAATAGCCGTACAGTCGCTGGTGCTCTGTGTGGAACGCGGTCGCGATGGCGGAAGTGTCAGCGTCACGCACGGCATTCATCTCTACCGGCAGGGTCACTTCGTGGTACTGTTTGACGTACCGGCAGTCGAGACTGATCGCGAAGCGCCGTCGGTCCTCAACGATTGACTCCTGCGTTAGCAGCCGCGCCCCTTCTTCTGTCATGTCGGCAACGAGCGCGTTCAGCCGTACCCAGTCGATGTCGTCGAACACCGAGACGAATGATGACACAAAGTCGTGACGCAGATCGCTCATCAACATGCCGGCCGCACAGAAAATGGACGACTCGCGCGGCACGATAAACAGCGGAATCTCCAACTCCTGGCAGATCATGCACGCGTGCAACGGCCCGGCGCCCCCGGCGGCCACCTGCGGAAACTCCCGGGGATCGAAACCACGCTTGATCGAGATCTCCCGGACGCCCTGGGCCATGTTGGTGTTGATCACACGATACATTCCGGCGGCCGCCTCTTCGAGCGACAGGCTGAGCGGCGATGCGATCTGCGTTGCGATCACCTCCTCAGCCGCGCGGCAATCAAGCGCCATCTTGCCTCCCGCGAAGTACTCCGCGTCGAGGTATCCGAGCACCAGGTCGGCATCGGTACAGGTCGGGAGGGTCCCGCCCTTGCCGTAGCACGCGGGACCGGGGTCGGCGCCGGCGCTCTGCGGACCCATGCGCAACAGCCCGCCCTCGTCGATCCAACCGACGCTGCCGCCCCCGGCGCCGATCGTCACGATGTCGAGCATGGGCAGTGCGATGCGGTAGCGATTGATTTCCCCTTCGGTGACTACGTTCGACTCGCCGCTGCGGGCCAGCGCCGCATCGAAACTCGTTCCGCCCATGTCGACGGTGATGCAACTGCCGTAACCGTGCGCGGCCACGTAGCCGAGCCCCGCCTCCGGAGCGGCGGCCGGTCCGGACAGGAGCGTGCGCGCCGGGCTACTCCGCGCGACGACGGGCGACATCACGCCGCCGTTGGACTGCATGATGAGCAGCACTCCGCCGAACTCGATCTCACACAATCGCGACGCGAGCCGATCCAGGTAGGTGCTGAGCTTCGGCCCGACGTACGAATTCAAGACCGTCGTGCTCACACGCTCGTAGAATCGTATCGATGGCAACAGGTCGGAAGACACGGTGAGATACGCGTCGGGCAGCTCCGCACGAACGAGCTCGGCCGCCTGGCGTTCGTGCGTCGCATCGGCGAACGCGTTCATGAAACAGATGGCGACGGCCTCGATGTTCTCGGCGCGGAACAGTTGCATCGCCCGGCGGACATGGTCAAGGTCAAGGGGTTTCAGCTCGTCACCGCGGTAGTTGAGTCGACCCGCGATTGGTGCGCGCAGATACCGCGGAACGAGCGGCGGCACGTTCGTGTAACGGTTGTTGTACTGTTCCTCGCGGATGCCGCGGCGCATCTCAAGCGCGTCGCGGACACCCTCGGTCGTCAGCAAGCCGGTCTTGGCGCCACCGTGGGTGAGTACGGCGTTCGTCGTGACGGTGGTTCCATGCACAATCGTGTCGACGGACCGCGCCAGCGCGCCCAGCGACAGCCCGCTGTTCTCGGCGATTTCCGAAAGCCCGTTGATCAACCCGACCGACGGATCGGACGGCGTGGACAGCACCTTGAAAATGCGCGGCTCGGCGTCGGGCGCGGTGACCAGGAAATCGGTAAAAGTCCCGCCCACGTCGATACCGACCTTCATCCTCATGACGCAGCCCCAGCCTCCTTGAGCCCTCCGGCGAACACCACGCCCTTGGAAAACGCCTCCGCGTTCGCATCGCGCAGCGCCGGAGGCATCTTCTCGCTCACCATCGACCAGAAGGCATCGGCGCCACACGGCAGCATGCCCGACCCAAGCAAGCAGCCGAGCATGACCATGTTTAGCGTCTTGATGGACCCGACGTCTACCGCGCATTGCGTCGCGTCCAATGCCAGCGTCCTGGGGCTCGCCGCGGTAACGGCCGAAACGAGTTCCGCGATGTCCGGGTAACTCGCGTCGTCCTCCTTCTTCACCGTGCGCTGAGCGAGCACGAACGGGCTGATCGGTGCGGTGTTCATGAATACGACCGTGTGGGCGGCCATGAACGGAATCGCCCGCGCCGTCTCGACCGGCTCGAACCCGAGCACGAAGTCCGCCCGACCGCTGGCGATGACCGGGCTGATGCCGCCGTCGATGATCACCGACGACTGCACCGAACCGCCACGCTGTGCCATGCCGTGCAACTGACCGCTGACGACGTCGTGACCACGCTCAACGAAGCCCTCGCAGAGCACCCGCGCGACGGTCAGCACGCCTTGCCCCCCGGTGCCCGCAACGAGAATGCGCCAACCGGCCGAGTTGCGTCCTCCATCGATCGCGGTCATCTAGGCGTCCTCTGGTATGACCTGTTGGATGGCGTCGTGCTGGCAGATGCGGGCGCACAGCTCGCACCCGTCGCACAGCTCCTCGTCAATCGTGTATTCCGAACCCTCCACCAAAATGCTCGGGCACCCGAGCACGCGAACGCACGCGCTGCAGGCGTTGCACATCTCGGGAGTGATCTTGAACGGCGCACGGTGGAAGTCCTTCGAGACGCGGTGCTCGTGTACAACGCAGGGAGATCGGCAGATGACGACATTCAAACCCGAGCCGGCTTTGGCGCTCTTGAGCACGGACTTGGTCGCGTCTTCGTCGAACGGATCGACAATCGACACGTCCTCAACGCCCAAGCCGCGAACGGCCGCCTCGATCGAGAAGCCGTCCGCGCGTTTTGCGCCATCTCCGTCACCATTCTTGGACAGGCTCGGCTGAAAACCGGTCATGGCCGTGATGTAGTTGTCGAGTATGATGACGGTGATCGCATCGTTCGCCTGAGCCGCGTTGGCCAGCGCCGGAAGACCGCTGTGGAAGAACGTGGAGTCACCGATGTACGCCACCGTGCGATTGCCCGTCATTCGCGCGATGCCGGAAGCCTGACTGATCGACGAACCCATGCAGAGCAACACATCGCAGGCGTTCAGCGGCTCGCCATACCCGAGCGTGTAGCAGCCGATGTCGTTGCAGAAGACCGTCTTCTTCCCGAAGACCTTGTTGACGATGTGGAAGCTGGTTCGATGCGGGCAGCCCGGGCAGAGCACCGGTGGCCGCGGGGGCAGTTTCGGAATCGTGACGGTCGATTTCTTTCGCCGATCGAGCGCGAGATAGTCGCGCACCGCATCCTCGACGATGTCGGGCGAGTATTCGAACTCCTCGCGGAAATGCCCGCTCCGCTTGCCCAGCACCGAAATCTGCCGCCCGTGGCGAAACGCGACGAGCGACACCAACTCCTCGACGTAGGGGGTTAGCTCCTCGACCACCAGCACCGAATCGACCGATTCCAGAAACGCGACGAGCAGCTTCTCGGGCGCGGGATACGCGCCGACCTGAAGCAGCGAAACCTCGCCCAGAAGATCCAGGTCTTCGAGCACCTGCGCGGTGTACGCATAAGCCACGCCGCTCGCGATGACTCCGCGTCGGCCGCTGCCGGTTCGTGGATAGAAGCCCGACGTTTCAAGCAGCGTTTCCGCCTTTTTGAAACGCTCGGTAAGCTCCAAGCGCATCCGCCGCGCGTTGACCGGGATGGGCACATAGCGCGGCGGGTTCTTGGTGAATTTGACGGTGTTTCGTTCCGCCGGCAACGCGGCGAACTCGACCATGCCGCTCGCATGGCAAACGCGCGTCGTCGGTCTCATGATGACCGGAAGACGCGTTTCCTCCGAAAACCCGAACGCATACCGCGTCATCTTGCGGGCGTCTTCGGGCGTCGCGGGGTCGAAGACCGGGTAATACTGAAACTTGCTGTAGTGCCGCTGATCCTGCTCGTTCGGACTCGTAATCGCGGACGGATCGCCGGCCGAGACCACCACCAGACCGCCCTCGACGCCCACGTAGGGCATGCTCGATATGGGGTCGCTGGCGGAGCTCAGCCCGAGGTGCTTCATGGCGCACATCGAACGTGCGCCGGTCAGGCTGGCCGCGAACGCCACCTCGACGGCGATTTTCTCGTTGACCGAGTATTCGAATTCGATATCCGCGTCGGAGGCGATGCGCGCGATGGTGTCGCCGATCTCCGACGACGGCGTCCCGGGATAGCAGGAGAAGAATTGCAGCCCCGCTTCCAGCGCCCCGCGGACGATCCCCAGGTTGCCCAGCAGGCACGCGCGCGCTCCCGGATTGTCTTGCAGAATCTCGAAACGGGATGCTGAACTCACGCGCTGGACCTCACCGCTACTGCTCGCGACCACTCAGGCGTCGGTCGGCTTACCGTTCATCGCCTTCAGTGTAACGTATCGAGCCCGCACCCGCCAGCGAAGCCGGCGCGTGGAAGCTGGGTACGCAAGCCTCTCCTGTCATTCCGAGCGTAGCGAGGAATCCAGCCGGAACGTCCTTTCAGCTAGATTCCTCGCTGCTCTCGGATTGACTTTCGACGCGGGTCGCCGTCCGAGGCGAGCCACGGACTCAGCGATGCTGCCCCGTATGGAATCACGCTACCGACAAACGCTACGTCATGAATTGAACGGCTTGGCGCATCAGCAGCGGTAGGTTGGTGTAGGTCTCGCGTCGCAAGGCAGCTTTGCGGAGCAGGTACGACGGTCTCAGGTAGAAAGAGCGAAACGCCTTCTTGTACATACGCAGCACGTCGTCCGCGCGCATCCGCCCGAGTTCGTAATAGATGACGTTTTCGTAGGGACCGAACTGATCGTAGTCTTTGATCAGCCATTTGCCTTCTCGGTCGATCCTGTCCCACAGTGACGTTCCGGGGAACGGCGTGGCAATGGTGAACTGGGCGCGGTCCAGCGGCAGAGACTTGGCGAAGTCGATGGTCTGCTGCATCTCTTCGGCTGTTTCATCCGCACTGCCGAAAATGAAGAACGCGCCGGTCTGAATACCCAACCGGTGGGATGCTTCGATCGCCCGGCGGACCTGCTCGATGGTGTTCTGCTTGTTGATGACCTCGTTGCGAATGCGCTCCGAGCCCGACTCGGCCGCGAACCAGGCGTCCACGCAGCCCGATCGCTTGCACAGACGGAGGAAGTCCTCCGTGATGTTCTCCACACGTGAGATCCCGTTCGGAATCGACCAACGTACGTCCACCTTCCGCCGGATCATCAACCGGCAGATGTCCTCCGCCCGAGCCGGAATCAGGTTGAAGACGTCGTCCTGGAACTCCACGAAATTGACGCCATAGTCCCGAATCAGCCACTCGATCTCGTCCACCACGCGTTCGGGCGACATGACGCGGAACTTCTTGCCGAACGGCTGGTCGGCCGCGGACGTGCAGAACGTGCAACGATACGGGCAGCCGCGCGACGTCATCATCGACCCGCACACCAACTTCCGCGCGTTGACCCACGTCGGTCGCGTCGGTCCGATCCGGTGAAACGGAATCAAGTGGTACGCCGGAAACGGCAGTGCATCCAGGTCCTCTGGGATCAGTGCCTTGCCGTTCTGACCGATCGTTCCGTCGTCGCGCCGATAGACCAGACCGGGCAACGCATCGCGAACGACCGGACTGTCCAGATTCTCGATGAGATCGCAAATCAGCCGCTCGCCCTCTCCCGCGGCGACGAAATCCACGCAGTGCCAATCCGCCAGCTCCAGCGGGCGCGACGTCGGGTGCGGCCCGCCGAAGATGATCTTACAATCACCGTTGATGTCATTCTTGATGCGCTCGGCCAGCGCCACGGACGCCTTGACCGCGGCCGTAATCACGTAGAACCCCACCAGTTCCGCGTCGCGCAGTTTCGGCGCCAGGCAGTCATCCGGTTCGAGGTTGCAGTCGTGAATCGCCACCGAATGACCGCGCCGTTCGAGACACGCCGCCATGTACGCGAGCCCCAAGTTGATGCTGTGCGCCGTGTCGAATGTGATGCGGTTCGGCTTGGGATAAATCAGAACAACGCGTGACATAACAGATCCAGCAATGCCAAACTCTGCGCAAACGTCCTCGTGCGACCCGCCGGTTGCGCACATCTCCAGCGTGCGTAACGACTCCCCGCACCGTTGTCATTCCGAGCGCAGCGAGGAATCTAGCTGGAAATACACTCCGGCAAGATTCCTCGCTGCGCTCGGAATGACGGGAGGCGCGCGACGCGTATCACAGCAACTTCTCCGGGTGGTCTCCCTGCACCTTGACTGCGGTAATCGACAACAGCGGCGCCCATCCGCGGGCACACACCCGCTCCCCAAACAGACGATTCGTCAACCCCGTCAACCCGAACCAGTGAAACGACGCTTCGGGGTGCAGTCGCGCATCACGAAGTTGCCCCACGATCCGTTGCCCGTCGACACCGTTCTCGCGAAACTCCGCCAGCGCGTACGTCTCCGCGTCGATGTCGGACGACGCACGCGCGTACTTCTCATCGGCAGCGCGCAACCGCCGATAGACCTTCAACGGCCACCGAAAACGCGAATAAAACGCGAGGTCCATATCGTGGTCGGACCAGAACACACCGCCGGGCTTCAACACGCGAGCGACTTCACGCGCCAGACCGCCCGCGTCGTAAAGGTGGTGCAGAACGGCAAAGCACGTCACCGCGTCCACTGACTCATCCGCTATCGGCAGCGCGTCGGTGTCGGCCGCGATCCGCCGATCGGATACCGTCTCCGATGCCGCCAGAATGGCCGGCGACAAATCGAGCGCGATCGTCTCGTCGAACACCCCGCGCGCCTCCCGCGACACGACCCCCGAGCCGCTGCCCAGGTCCAACAGGCGCGCGTGTCCATGTGCATCGGCCAACTGTGCGAGCCTTCTCCGAATCCAACGCGCTAGAACGTCGTTTCGGCGACCGTCGACGGCTTCTTAACCGCCTGCCACCGCGTCATACAATCGACGGTTGGCCTGCTTGACGTCAGTCGCCGTCGGACAAGCGATGGTCATGAAACCGCTCCGGCCTGCAGTGTGATCAAACCCTCGCGACGGTAGTAGTCCCACGCCGCCGCCAGCGTACTGGTGAAGTCCCGCCGCGCGCGCCAGCCGAGTTCCATCTCGGTGCGACTGCTCGAAAAGAACTTGAATGAGAATGTATCGGCTACGATTTGAGGCGTTATGAGACGGCTGCCCGTAAACCGCTGGATCGCCCACGCCGCCATCTGCATCGGCACCTTCGCCGCGCCGGGCAAGGGCACCATCAGCGGGCGCCGGCCGACAACGGCCGCCACCCGCTCGAAGATCTCACGGAACCGCAGATTCGCGCCGCCAAGGATGTAACGCGCGCCGGACCTGCCGTTCCGAGCGGCCGCGAGAAGTCCCTCCACGACATCATCCACGTCGATCACGTTCGACCCGCCCGGCGGCACCGGAAGCACCGCGGCG
>JAJDDR010000105.1 GCA_029260255.1 Phycisphaerae bacterium | reverse complement strand
TGAGCGAATCGAAGGTGGCTTGTGAATCCGTGCGTCGAAACATGGGTGACCGTCCTTGCCAAACCGGAATGATCTCGTTCCGTCAACCCAAAAACACCAGCACGCGGCGCGCCACCCTGCCCCAAAACGCCAGGGGGTTTTACGAGGAAATCAACATTGACAGCGAACGTCTCGCTCAGCTCACTATCGTACAGCACAAGCTGTGGATGCGCGTTTGCTGTGACGGCACGTGTTGCCGCTATGGCAAACCGGTTGTCCCGAAGCGGAACCGGCGCGGCAAGCTTGACACTCGGGCGGTCTCTTGGAAAAGGCGTGCGCGCAACTCGACGTCCGCCAGCATCGAGTAATGACAGAACGCCAAAGGAGTTCGCTACGAGTGCGTCCGGCACACACGGATGTGAGCGCAGCCGGTAATAGAACTTGGCAGACCGCCACTTCTCGCGCCCATCGAGATCGTACGCTCGCAAGCTGCCGGGCGTGCCACCTACCGAAACAAGCACGGCACGCGCGAACCCGCGATCATCAAACTGCAAGCCAACCGAAGACAAGGACTGAGGCGGAAGCGCGATGCGCCACACTTCTACTCCGTTTCGATCGATCGCTACAACTGCCCGTCCTAAACCTGACGTGGTCTTCGCGCTCGCCACAAGCCATGCTCGGTGTTCTCGCGTTGCCGCCCGCGGCAAGACGCACATTTGCAGGATAGTGAACGGCAACCGAAAGTGTGCTTCGTCCTCCAACCGAGCGTCGAGGATGTCTACCCTGGATCCTCCTTCCTCTTCGGCTGCGACTACAGCAACACAATTGCCCAGCAGTGTCTCTGCCAAGCCCGCGTGTGTGATACGACGCGACGGCATCGCTCGCACCGCTTCTAGCTCGAATCGAGGCCAGTCAAGACTCACATCAACGAATTGCTCGATGGGTCGACTAATCGTCGGGTGATGCCCGGTCAGAGATGCAATAGCATCGGCAGCAGAAATACGCACATTGTAATTCGCGTCAACCGTGAAGCGCTCTGTTGCAGTTAAGCTTTCGGACGAATCCAACGCCACAGCCAGTTTAATTGCGTCGAGTTTATCAAAGGGTTTGCGCGCCCTCCGAGAGTAGCGAAGGATCGCTTCGGCACGTTCCGGGCATGATCGAGCCAACTCGACGGAATGCGCGTTGCTGTCCAGGAAGGCTCGAATGAAGACGGACCCCGCTTCAGGGGTTCCATAAGTCCCCCCATCGAGCACGCGCACGAGGGCACGCAGACTGCGCAGTGATCCAAGATCAGCAAGTGCACTTAAGGCACCTAGGTGGTTCCCCTTCCGACTCGACAGCACCATCATGAGATCCGGGACTGCTGCATCTCCGATTCGTCTAATGCGGGACTCTGCCTCGCGGCGAGCTGCCTCCCCTTTGGCGGTGTAGAGGTCTATTGCTTGGAGGACGTCATCTGATGGACGTCCGCGCGGCGTTTTCCCTTTGTCGCAAGCGCCTTGGACGAACATAAGGAGAGAAGCCACAAGCAACATAAGCATGAGCACCGGCATAACCAGCAAGCGCACGCCGCACCGGCGACCCGCATGACCACAACGCAACCCGTACAATTGGCGTTGAGGTCGAATGCCATATCGTCGCATCGCTCAAGGACTCCTGTTCCGCACTGTTGAGACCCTTGTCCAATATGTGGTCCTGTGTCGCCGCCGGGAGAATTGTAGTCGAATTGCCGCTGGTGGTCGCGCCAGGTCCACGGCTGCCGGGCCGAGTTTTGTCGCTTACAACGGATCTCATGCCCGGGTTCGCTGTGTCGAACGTGCTCCCCGAATTCGGCACAGGCCAGCCGCGGTCGAGGACGTTGGCCGTCCCGCTGCCAGCGGCCTTGTGGGTGGAGAAAGACAGCCCCTCACCCTGCGCTGAATGCATGGTGGCGACGGCGAGCGTCGCGGCCAGGACGGTCTCGCGAACGTGCATCGGGTTCCTCGCTTGGGTAAAGCCGCCGCGTCTCGACCACACTGCGGTGGGCGGGAATGCTGCGGTCTCACAAGGTACGTCGCGGTTGGGCGGTGAATCTGACACGAAATCCAAAAATTCGTGTTGGAATCGTTGAAGCATCGGCGAGATTGCAACGTTGCGTCCGTTCGCGGCGAGATTCCTCGCTTCGCTCGGAATGATGGGAATGGCACGTGACGCGCGCACCCGCCCGTTGCACGCCGCCGTGTGCGTGGATCGCCTCCGTTCCAATGTACCCGTGGCGACGGTCGTGTGTCTGTACGTGTTATCGTCGGGCCGGTAGGCTTCGACGATGACAAAAAGCCGAACTCTGCGTGGAGATTAACGTTGAAGGATAGCAGCGGAGCAATCGGAGCGCCGCCGCCACCGTCGGTGGTCAAGACGGCGATCGGGGGTGTCCTCATGGGGATGGCGAATCTGATTCCCGGCGTCTCCGGCGGGACGATGGTCCTGGCGATGGGGCTGTACACGGAGTTCATCGACAGCGTGGCCGACGTAACGGCGCTGCGTTTCAGCCGTCGGCGGTTGTTGTTTCTGTTGGTGATCGGCGTGTGCGCCGTGGGGACGATCGGCGGGTTGGCGGGGGTCATTCTGTATCTGCTGTTCCACCACGCGACGGCGATGTATGCGTTGTTCATCGGGATGACGCTGGGGGGGGCGCCGCTTCTGGCGAAGTCGCTGCGGCCGATGCGCGGGGACGCGGCGGTCTCGGTGATGCTGGGGTTCGGGGTGATGGTGGGCGTCTTCATGATGAAGGAGACGGGGGCCATGCCGCACAATACGGCGATGGACTTCGCTTCGGGCGTGGTGGGGTCGACGACGATGGTGCTGCCGGGAATCTCCGGGTCGTACATGCTGCTGGTGCTCGATCAGTACGACCGAATCGTGGGGACGATCGAGGAGCTGAAGGACGCGCTGAAAGACCGCGACAGGCAGAAGCTGAAGCGTGTGCTTTGGATCGTGGTTCCGGTGGGGATCGGCGTCGTTCTGGGGATCGTCGCGCTGTCGAACGTGTTGAAGTTCCTCCTGCACCGTTTCGAGCGTCCGACGATCGGGTTCTTGCTGGGGATGCTGTTGGGGTCGGTGATCGGTCTGTGGCCGTTCGGGCGAGTCCCGTCGGACGATGCGCTGGTGCGGCGCGACATGTCCGAGTTGGTGACGTTCGCGGCGCGGCACGAGATCCCGCTGGTTGATGCGGGGGACAAGGATGCGATCGTGACGCAGATTCTGACCGGATGGTCGGTACGCGGCGTGGATGACTACGCTGCGGACACGATCGTCGTGGCGGTGTTGATGGTGATGGTCGGCTTCGCGGTGACGTTCACCCTGGCGCGGCGGGGGGCGAGCCTCGGGGCTGCGAAGGCGTGAGCCGCGATTGATGCAGCCCGGCCGCCCTCGGCTGGGATCGCACGCGGAGCCCACCGAAACACGCCCGGGGGCGGCCGTGCCACATTCGTTCGGGTTGGTCGTTCACTCCGTCACGGTGAAGGCCAGTTGGAACAGGGCGAAGTCGTGGGCGTCGACGTCGGAATCCTGATCCATGTCCGCCCAGCGGCAGCCCGGTCCGGCGTCCGTTGCGGGGCCGCTGTTGGTGCGACACTCCTGGAAGAAGTAGAAGTCGTCGACGTCGACAAACGCGTCGCTGTTGAAATCGCCGCTGCCGTCGTCCGGTATCCGGCCGTAGCGAACGTAGTCCCACTTCGTCGTGTTCGGCAGGAACCAGGACTTCGTCCACCAGATGATGTTGTTGGAGTCGCTCGTTGGATACGCACCCTCCGGAACGCCTGAATCGAAGACCTGGCCGTCGATGGTCCAGATGTACAACTCCGCGCCGTACAACGCGAGCCGGTGCGTGTGCGCAACACCCGGGTCGAGTTCCACGAGAACGATCGGAAGCGTGTTGTCGCGAATCAGCTGCACGAGGTTACGCGCTACCGTGAAATGGTAGTTGACTCCCGTGAACCCCCCGGCGGCAAGCCCCGTCGGGGCCGTCCCGTTCATTTCGGAGCTGCTGCCGTCGGTCTGCACGCGAAATTCGATGAAGAACTCGGTTTCTCCAATGAAACCATCCAGGTTCAGGTAGCGTCTGAACGACTCCTGTTGTCCCGCCGGCGGCGGAAACGGTTCGCACTGTTCGACGTGCTGAAAGAACCACCCGTTGTCGAGCCATCGCTCGGGGTCGCACGCCGGGTTGGGGATCCACGGTTGCGGCGCATCTTCGGGGAACGTATTCGCCTCGTACGCGACGACTTGACAGAACACCGGCGCATGGTTAGCGAGAAGAACGATGGGAAACAATCGAGCGAACACGGCGTTTCCTTCATATCAATGTGGGCCGGGGCTTGGTCGGCGTTCGGCCGGACCGGCTCGCAGCGCAAGTCATCCTATCCGAAAGGGCCAAGAAGATGAAGATCAAATCTGCAAAACGTGGGTCGATTTCGTGTGTCGCGGCGGCTGTGGGCGTTTTCATGATCCAAGCGGAGGCGTTGGCACAACTGGGCTGCAACGGGTGCCCGGGTTTTATTCCGGGCCCGGAAAACACGTGCTGCTGTGACATTTCGGCGCCGAACGTCACAACGATCTGCGTGGAGTGGGACAATCCAGTTACTCCGCCGGAACTCGACGTCAATTTTTCCCTCGACTTCGACTGCCCGGGATGCGACACGGCCCCGAACATCGAACTCAGGACCGGAGCGGTGTGGACGATCCGCTCGCGCAACGGCGACGTTCCGGCTGACATCGGGACCATCACGTCCCCGTACGCCGACGACTTCACCGTGCAGTTGGGAACGGGCGCGAGCGATTGGGGCGCCATAAACGTGAAGCGCGTCGACCTGAACCCGACGGGCGATCACTTCTCCAGTCTGACCGGACCTTCAGCCCTTGCGGGCGGT
>JAJDDR010000104.1 GCA_029260255.1 Phycisphaerae bacterium | reverse complement strand
TGAGCGAATCGAAGGTGGCTTGTGAATCCGTGCGTCGAAACATGGGTGACCGTCCTTGCCAAACCGGAATGATCTCGTTCCGTCAACCCAAAAACACCAGCACGCGGCGCGCCACCCTGCCCCAAAACGCCAGGGGGTTTTGCGAGGAAATCAAGGTTGCGCTGTACTGTTAAGCGCCCTCACCGCGTCCATGAGACCGCCGAAAAAGGTCGCGGGCGCAAGGATGCACGGCACTATGTCCTGGCGAAACTGCCCGAGGACTTCCCGTGCAGGGATCAGTGGAAGGGACTCAAGGGCATCGGCATGGTGGTTCGTACGACGCAGTGTGCGGCCACTGGAGCATTGAGAATTCACTCCACTAGGTTTTGGATGCGACCTTCGACGAGGACCGCAGTCGCGCACGGGAACGGCGCTTGGCGAACAACCTCTGCTGGCTACGCCGCTTGGGGATCAGTCTGTTGAAACGCCACCCGGCCAAGAACAGCATCAAAGGAAAAGCCGAATCGCCGGCTGGAACAAAGCGTTCCTGATGGAGATCCTAGCGGCGCGGAGGGTCTAATGTGCGCTGGTCGGGGCGGCGTTCACGATGTTCGATGATTTCAACGGCGACGGGGACATCACGGGCAAGGACATTGACGCGTTCTGCCTCGCGTACAACAATCTGTCGTCCCGTTCCGAACTGGCCGACGGCAATTGCGACGGGCTGGTGGACGACGCGGACACGGCGTCGATGGAGGCGAACTACGGGTCGACAATGGCAGGTCCTTGGAATTCAGAATGGCGAATTCAGAATAGCGAATGGGGGAGGGATCGGGTTTGCTGGATGCGTTGAGGGTGTTGCTGGAGGAGTGTTCGCCGTTCGGGGTGATGGCGAAGGGGAAGCCTCGGCACTTCATGGGGGTTGTCGACGCGGTCGCGGAAAACGCCGGGAAGTGGCACAAAGCCTGGCGCGTGTTGAACGGTCCTTGCAACGGATGCGCGGTGCAGACCGACGGCTTGTGGGACAACGTGATGCCCAACTGGCCTCACTTCTGCTTGGTGCGACTCGGGCTGATCGAGGAAGTGCTTCGCGACGACGCGGAGCCCGGCGCGTTCGGAGATGCCGAGCGGGTGCGGCGGCTGGGGAACGATCGGATCGAGCGGCTCGGCCGGATCACCAAGCCGCTGCTATGGCGGCGGGGGGAGAAGGGGTACGGGGAAGTCTCGTTTGAACAAGCGTATGGGCTGGCGGGCGAGTGGGTGGGGGGCAAAGGGATCAGGGGATCTAGTGATCGAGGGATCGAGGGGGGGCGCCGGCGGGGGTTCTTTTCGTCGAGCAAGGGGGTGAACAACGAGGAGTACTACGCGTTTCAGCAGTTTGCGCGGGTCGTCGGGGGGACGAACAACGTGGACAGCTGCGCTCGGCAGTGTCACGCGGCCAGCGTCTCGGCGCTGAAGGCGTCGATCGGGGTGGGCGTGTCAACGGGATCGCTGAGCGACTTCCGGGACACTGACGTTCTGGTTCTGGCGGGGACGAATCTGGCGAACAACCAGCCGCTGGTGATGCGCTATATCGAAAACGGCCGGGCGAAGCGCGGGGGTCGGCCTTACGTGGTGGTGGTGAACCCGTATCGCGAGCCGGGGCTCGATCGGTACTGGGTTCCTTCGAGTCCGAAGAGCGCGATGTTCGGCAGCAGGATCTGTGACGAATTCGTCTCGGTGCGTGTCGGCGGGGACACGGCGTTCTTCAACGGCGTCTTGAAGATCCTGATCGAGGACGCGCTGCTCACCTCGACTCACCTCGAGTTCATTCAGTCGCGTACTCGCGGGTTCGAGGAGGTTGCGACCAAGCTCGCCGGGCAGACGCTCAAGTGGTTGTCCGAGACCAGCGGGGCGTCGATCGAGGCGATGCGTCGTCTGGCGATGGTGCTGGCGCGATGCGAGAACGCGGTGTTCTGCTGGGGAATGGGGCTGACCCAGCACCGGCGCGGGACGGAGCACGTTCAGTCGATCGTGAATGTCGCGTTGGCCCTCGGTCAGTTGGGCAAGTCCAAGGCCGGTGTTGCTCCCCTGCGCGGTCAGAGTTCGGTACAGGCGTCGGGCGAGTGCGGGGTCGCGCCGGACATTTTTCCGGGCGGTACGGCGGTTGACGAAGCGTCGGTCGCCCGGTTTTCCGAGCATTGGGGCGCGGAGGCGCCGAGCACCGCCGGGTTGCCCACGGGTCGGATGATCGAGGCCGCGGACCGGGGTGAGATTGACCTGCTGATGTGTCTCGGCGGAAATCTGCGCGAGACCATGCCGGATCGCGCGTACATCGAACGCGTGCTGAGCAAGGTGCCGTATCGAATTCGTCTGGATGTGTCGATGAACTCGGAGGCGATGATCGAGCCGGGCGAGGCGTCACTTGTGATCCCGATTCGCAACTGGTACGAGTGGGACAGCGTGTTCACGACGACGTCGACGGATCGGACGATTCGCGCGTTTCGCGGGACGATTCCGCGGGATCATCGGGATCTGCCGGAGTCGTGGCAGGCGCTTCGGGAGATCGCGCGGGGCGTGCTGGGAGACAATCTCAAGGGCTTCTCGTACGACGGGACGCAGGCGATTCGCGAGATGATGGATCGCAGCATCGGGATGTACAGGGGAATCGCCGAACTGTCCGCTCCGCACAAGCAGATGCAGTGGGGCGGGGCGTGCCTGTGCGCGGACGAGTTCGCCAACATGCCCGACGGGCGGGCGGTGTTCGCCGCGCTCGAGCCCGAGCGCGTGGACGTCCCCGATGGTCATCTGATGCTGACCACGCGGCGCGGATTCGGGCAATGGAACTCGCAGCATCGACCGAGCGTGAAGAAAGACTCTCTTACGGGTGCGACGACGCGGCGGGCGGTGCTGATGCACGCCGATGACGTTGAGGCGCTCGGCCTGACACACGGGCGGGCGGTACGCCTGACGACCGGGCACGGAGCGGCGACGGACGGTATCTGCTGGGTGGACGACGGCGTGCGCCGTGGAAGCGCGCAGGCGTTTTGGCCTCTGGCGAACGACTTGGTCAAGCGCGGCGTGTACGATCAGCCGAGTTGCGAGCCGGATTATAACGTGATTGTGAGGGTGGAGAGCCGCCGGGGACAGCGGCAGGTTGAGCGATAGATGCGTACGATCGAAGTGAAAGCTCGTTTGCTGGGCGTCGCTTTCTATTTCGGTCTAGCGGGTTTCGTTACGCCATCCCGGCTCGGCGCGAGCGATACACGGGTCCGCCACCACCACCGGCAGGCACTCGGTGTCTTTGTGTTTCTTTTTGCATTGCTCGCTGTCGAGTGCGTCCTTCTCGGACTAGATTCTTGCCTTGGCGTTTTTCATCGCGTCATATACGAGTCAGGACCAAACGCTGTCATCGATGGGATGCAAATCCTCCTTGTTGGGGCCGGCGTTCTGGCGTGGGCGAGCGGATTGAGTCTGGCGTGCTGTAACTCCTCGCGTTCTCTCCCGGGTATCGCCCGGCTCATGCGTCGTGAGCGCTTGCTGCGGTTGGCGCGCATCGGCTGCATCGTGCTGGTGCTTGGCACCCTGGTTCTTGGAGGTTTGGCACTGCACTCGTCAGTGATTACGCGCAACGATGGTCCGGGCGACGCGTACATGCTCTACGACGACATGGGCTGCGTGCCGCGGTGGGTATTCTGCCTGGGCTTCTACCGCATCTCGCTCGCCGCGCGCGAACGATGGGGCGCCGAGAGCGTCGTTGTTGCACTCTTGACGCAGCAGACGCTACGCGAGGCGCTTGGGAGTGGGCGCTTCGTGTTCGTTGCCTCCCATGGCTACTGGGGGATGGTTGCTTCGGGGCAGATTGCTGTAGCGCCGTTTGACGGAATTGTCAGAGAGAGTGTTGGTGAGCGGCTTGCGTTCGTCTACATCACCGCCTGTGAGGGGGGATTCAAGGCGGCGGCGTGGGAAGAGGCACTACGGCCAGCCAAAGTGATTACGTTCAATCGGCTGTCCGCGGTTGTGGAGCACATTTATTGGCTGTGGTTCTCGGGCGCTTCGGCGGTGCGAGCGGTGCCGGAGACGGACCGTGACTCGGGTTTGGCGTGCTATCTGAGGTCAATGATTGACGATGAGTAAGCGATGAGTGGCCCGGAAGAGATCAGGCTTGATGTCGGGGCGCTGGTGCCTGAGGAATACACGCGGTATCGGGAGCTGATCGCCGATGCGTTTCGGTTCTTTGTGCGGCGGATTCGGAGCGGGTCGTCCGCTGACGGCGTCCCGTCGTCGTTGGCGGATGTTGCCGGGCGAGTCGTCGATGTGATGCGGCGCAGCCCGGTATTGCACAAGTTGGGGCAGGTAGTGGCGCGGGATCGGCGATTGTCGGTGGAACTGCGAGCGCAATTGCAGGAACTCGAGTCGGTGCGCGGGGGGATGGTTGCTGGCGAGGTTCGTCGGTTGATTGAAGACGATTTAGGGGGAATCGGGCGGGACGTTGTGTTCGACGAACGGGATGCGACCCGTGGGCTTTTGGAGGGGAGCGTTGCAGTTGTCGTGCCGTTTCAGTGGGAGGGTCGGGAAGGGGTGTTCAAGGTCCTGAAACCGGGGATCGAGGAGAAACTCGGGGAGGAGCTGGACATACTGTCGGAACTGGGGGTCTACCTGGACGAGCGGTGCGATGGGTATGGGCTGCCGCCGGTGGACTACGCTGAGACGTTCCAGTCGGTTCGGGACCTCCTGTCGAGCGAGGTTCGACTGGACGTCGAGCAGAAAAACCTCCGCGAGGCCGCGAATTGCTACGAGGGGTGGGATCGGGTCCGGGTGCCGGAGGTCTATCCGATGTGCTCGCGACGTGTGACGGCCATGGAGCGTCTGGACGGCTGCAAGGTCACCGAGGCGGACGGGGATCGGTCGGTATTGGCGCGCGTGATCGTCGAGGCGCTGATCGGCAGGCCGATGTGGTCGGCGGATGCGGCATCGCTGTTTCATGCCGACCCGCATGCCGGAAACCTCATGGCGCTCCACGATTCGGCGCTCGGAATCCTGGATTGGAGCCTCACCGGGCGCCTCCGAACGGCGGACCGGGAGTGCGTCGTGCAGGCACTGCTTGGGGGTTGGACGCTGGACGCCGGGCGGGTCTGCCGAGCCGTCGCGGGACTCACCGAGGGCAGCGTCGACGACTCCGCGGTTCGCGCTGCGGTCGGGGATTCCCTGCGGCGGGTTCGCGGTGGCATGATGCCGGGGATGGCCTGGCTGGTCGCCCTGATGGACGGTGTGGCCGGGTCGGGCGGCGTCAGGTTTGGGACCGATCTGCTGATGTTCCGAAAGTCGCTACTAACGCTCGAAGGCGTCCTGTCGGATGTTTCGGAGGATTGCTGGGTGGACGGCGTTCTCGCACGGGCGGGCATGGAGCAACTCGGGCGCGAGTGGCCGATGCGTATGACGTCGACGCCCTTTGCCCCGCGGTTCGGGACGCATGTTTCGACCGCCGACCTGTGGTCCTTGATGTGGTCGGGACCGGCGACGGCGGCGCGGTACTGGTCGGGACGCCTGGGGATTGACGATTGACGCACCCCTCCCGGGCGGCTGGACGGATTTGTGGTGGCGGGACGATATCCTAAAGGGTAGTCTCCGCTGGATTCTTCTGTCGGGCGCTTGTGGACGGTTTGGATGCAGGTAGATCAGAGGCCTATCGCTGTTTTCGATTCCGGACTGGGCGGGCTGACGGTTGTGCGCGAGCTTCGGCGGCGCTTGCCGTGTGAGGATATCGTCTACTTCGGGGACACGGCGCGCGTGCCGTACGGGACGAAGACACCGGAGACCGTGCTGCGATTCACGCGTGAAAACTGCGCGTTCCTCCTCCGGATGAACCCGAAGTGCATCGTGGCTGCCTGCAACACCGCCAGCGCGGTTTGCCTGCCCGGGCTTGCGAATGAGCTTCCCGTGCCGGTCTTCGGCGTGGTCGCGCCCGGCGCAGCCGCGGCGGTGGAGGCGGTCGGGGCCGGCGGGCTGATCGCGATCATCGCGACGGAGGCGACGATCGGTTCCAACGCGTACAAGAACGCGGTGTTTCAAATCGACACGAGGCCGGCGGTGGTTCAGGTCGCGTGTCCGTTGCTCGTGCCGCTGGTCGAAGAGGGGTTGGATGAGTCGAACGCGATCGTGGAGCTGACGCTGGAGCGGTATCTCGGTCCCGTTCGCCGGTTGTCCCCCGCCGTCGTGGTGCTGGGCTGCACTCACTATCCGATGTTGCGCGGGGCGCTGGCATCGTTCTTCGGCAAGTCGGTGGTGCTGGTGGATTCCGCGTCGTCGACGGCCGAGGCGGTCGCCTCGACGCTGGGAGACTCCGGCGTGCTCGTCGGTGCCGCGAGGAACGGCCGGTTGCACTGTTATGTCAGTGATAATCCGCGACGGTTTCAGACGGTGGGCTCGCGCTTCCTCGGCGAGTCGATTCACGACGTCGTTCGCGTGTGTCCCGAGGAACTGGCGTGCGGGCGGCTGAGTCTCGGTCGGACGCGCGCGTCGGCCTAGTTCAGGCGTAGAGGAGTGAAGGTGTTGCGCGGGTTTGGTGTTCTGGTATTGACGTTTGCGGTCGGCGCGGGTTGCGCCCGCCCGCGAATTCACAAGAGTGCGTGGTTGGTGACGGAGGCGGATGCCGGGCGATACGTGCAGACGGCGTTGGAGCATCCGAACGCCGACGAGCGCCGCGATGCGATAGCGCAGTTGTCCAAGACCAGGTTTGCCGATCATGAAGCGGTGGTGGATGCTTGTGGTCTGGTGGCGCGAACTGATACCAGCGCGAGCGTGCGAACGGCCGCGATTCGCGTGGTGGCCGAGTCGCTTCGACCCGATGCCGCGAAGACGCTGTTGCGCATGTTTGAAGCGGACCGCGTGGCGATTGCGGAAATGGAGCGCGTTCATGTGGAATCGCTGAACGGGTTGTATTTCCTTGCGCTCAACGGTGCCGTCGGCGACGGCGACGATGAAGCCGTGACGGACTTGGCGCGGCAGGTGTTGCGCGAGGACACCTCCAGGGACATGAAGATCGCCGCCGCAAGGCTGCTCGGACGATTCCCGCGTCTCGACGGTGTCAACGCGCTGATCGGAGCGCTGGAACACGAGGATTTCGGGGTCGTGTACCACGCCGAGCGTTCGCTGAACGAGTTGACGGGCGTTCGCCATCAGCACGACGCAGCCGCGTGGCGGGCCTGGGTGCGTTCGACGGACGACCATTTCGCCGGACGCGGTCGACTCGACGAAACGGCCGTAGTCGAGGCGAACTGGTGGCAGCGCGTGTGGGGCAACTGACGAACGAAGAATCGAGGAGGGCACTTCGGCTTGCGGGCGATCAGGTTTGCTGAATCACTGAGCTACGACGCCGCGTATTCCGAGCCGCATCCCGGGAACGGGGAGTGCGTCGTTCGCGTACACCTGGCGGGCATCTGCGCGACGGATCATCACATCGTGCGGGGGTACATGGGGTTCTCCGGCGTTCTCGGGCACGAGATGGTCGGGACGGTGGTTGAGGGCTCGGAAGCGTGGATCGGAAAACGCGTGGCCGGTGAGATCAACTGCGTGTGCCGGCGATGCGACCTGTGCCAAGCCGGCCTGTCGTCGCACTGCCGCGAACGCACGGTGATGGGGATCGCCGGTCGCGATGGCTGCTTCGCCGATCTGGTGACGCTGCCGGAGCGCAACCTGCACGAGGTACCCGAGACGATCTCGGACGAGGAGGCCGTCTTCATCGAACCGCTGGCGGCGGCGTATCAGGTCATTCAGCAGGTGCCGATCGAGCCGCGGACGCGCATCGCCGTTGTCGGCAGCGGGCGACTGGGACTGCTGATCGCTCAGGTGCTGGCCACGACCGGATGCAAGCTGGAGGTCGTGGGTCGCAATCCGAAGACTCTGCTGTTCTGCGAGAAGAAGCGGATTCAGTCGAAGTCCGTCGACGAGGTGCGACTGAAGAACGATCGCGACGTAGTGGTGGAGTGTACCGGTTCGCCGAAAGGGATGGGCATTGCGCTCGCTATGGTTCGACCGCGGGGGACGGTTGTTCTGAAGAGCACCTATGCTGGGAAAGGCACGGGGGCACGAAGGCACGAAGGCACGGAGGGGGGGGAGGAAGGCGGCGGGGATGGAGTGGACCTGGCGCCGATGGTGGTCAACGAGGTGACGCTGTTGGGGAGTCGGTGCGGACCGTTCAGCGAAGCGATCAACGCGCTCGCCCGTCGCGCGGTGGAGGTGTCGTCAATGGTGGCGCGGGTCTTTCCGATCGAGCGTGGCTTGGAAGCGTTCGAGGCGTCGGCCGATCCGGCGAACATCAAGGTACTGTTGAAGATCAACCCGCGGTGAGTCCGCGCGTGGGAGGATGGGAACGCGTGGATTCGTGCAGGTTCTGGCGCTCATCCCTGCTGTCGCGCGAGCCGAATCTGGTGCACGGCGCGACGCAGGTCCCGATGAACATGGCGCTGACCGTCGGCGGTGATTCAGACGACACGGTCGCGCGGCGACGGGCCGCTTGTGCGGCATTGTCACTGCCGTTTGATCGACTGACGGTCGCCGAGCAGGTCCACGGGGATCGGGTCGCAGTGGTCATGGGCGAGCGCATCGGGTGCGGACGCGATCGCACGGAGACGCGGCTCCCGGGGGTCGATGGGCTGGTGACCGACGAACCGGACGTGCCGCTGATGGCGCTCGGCGCGGATTGTGGGTTGATCGTGATATACGACCCGGAGCGCCGCGCCGTCGCCGTGGGGCACGCCGGCTGGCGCGGGACGGCCAAGCGGCTGGTGTACGCGCTGGTACGACACTTGACCGCGGCCTACGGGTGCCGGTGCGAGACACTCGTGGCGACGATCGGTCCGTGCGCGGGCGTGTGCTGCTACGAGGTGAAGGAGGACGTCGTTGCAACGTTCGCCGCCGGCGGTCACGATACGGCGACGTTCGTGGACATCCGGGGCGGCGCAATGTACCTGGACGTCGCGCGGGCCAACGCGCTGCAACTCGAGGCGTGCGGGTTGCGGCGCGAGAAGATCGACGTCGCCGGCGTCTGCACGATTTGCAGCGACGCGTTCTACTCGCATCGGCGGGCGCCGGGCGCGGGGCACTTTGGGATGATCGTCGCGATTACCGAGCGATGATCGCGGGCTGACGACTAAGGGAAGAGGGCATTGGCAATGGCATTGAAAACGGACTCGATCTGTCCTCTGTGCGAACTCGGGATGTTGATCGACCGGCACTGCAAGCGTCTGTGCGAGAACTGCGGGTACGTTGAAAGCTGCGAAGACCTCTTCGGACCGCCAATGAAAGACGAACCGCCCACGGAGGCGTCGTGACCCACTTTCGCGACACGACGTTCTACCGCTACCACTGCGATACGAAACACACGCTCGCGCGGCTGTATTCCCATCCGCACTTTCTTGACTGGGCCAATCAACCCAACCCGTTCCGACACTATGACGGCGCCGAACTGATCGATTTACCGGTACCGGAGCGTCCCGCGGCGAGGGAGTACTTCGGCCTTGCTAACGCGACGGAAAGTGCGTCCGTGACGTTGAGTACGGTTTCGCAGCTCTTGTATTACTCGATGGCGATCAGCGCGTGGAAGGAGGTTCCCAAACGCGGCTTGCGGTGGGCGCTGCGGGTGAATCCGTCAAGCGGGAACCTGCACCCGACGGAGACGCATCTGATTGCGCGCAACGTCGCGGGACTTGAGGACGGTTGCTATCACTTTCGGGTGGACGGTTTTCAACTCGAGCAGCGCTACGCCGGGCCGGTGGATGATGTGTTGCGTGGGCTTTGCGGTGAGTGCGCGATGGCGCCGCGAGTCTTGACCGTTGTGTTGACGTCGATCTTCGCGCGCGAAGCGTGGAAGTACCGTGCGCGGGCGTTTCGCTACTGTCACCACGACCTCGGCCATGCGGTTGGGGCAATCGCGGAAGCTTCGCGCGGGCTGGGGTTGCCGTGTTTCTGTAATCACCTGTTTGACGACTCGGTGATCGAGCAGGCGCTGGGCTTGGATGGCGGCGACGAAGTGCCCGGTGCCGTGCTCTCCATGGGCATGGAAGCTGAAGACCTGCGCTCGACAGGGGTGAACGCGCGGTGTTTTCAGGGGACGGCGAACGTCCTCACGGACGCCCCGATCGAGTATTCCGCGATTGAAGAAGTCTATCGCGCGACGGCGGGGCGTGGCGGAGCCCGCGATGCTCCGGTGTCGCCGCCGACGTGCGGAGACGGCGTCGCATTGAGCCTGCAACGATCTTGTGATTCGCGGCGTGATCTGTGGGACGTGATTCGTCAGCGCCGGTCGGGCGTGAACTTCGACGGCAAGACCGCGATTTCGGCGGACGAGTTCGGGGCGATACTGCACCGCGCGACGGCGGCGGCGCCGGGCGATGTGTTTCATGGGCCGGAGCGACGCGGGTTCGTCAGGTGTTATGTGTATGTTCACCGTGTGTCGGGAGTGGACGCGGGGGTGTACCAGTACGATCGCTGTGAGCACAGACTCGTGCGCGTCCGAGCCGGTGACCAGCGCAAAGCGGCGACGCGGTTAAGCCTCGGGCAGCGGATCGCCGGTGATTCGGCGTTCGCGGTCTCCATGATCGCGGATTTTGACGGCGCGTACCGATCGCTGGGAGAACGGGGATACCGTGCGATGCATCTGGAGGCGGGTTTCATCGGACAGGGGCTGTATCTGGGCGCCGAGACCGTCGGCGTGAACGCGACGGGGATCGGGGCCTTCTTCGATGACAAGGTCAATCGGTACCTGGGGCTCGGCGAGGGGTCGGAAGTGATTTATCATTTCACCGTCGGGCGCGCCGTGGAAGATGTGCGACTGCGGACGACGGCGGCGTATCCGTTCGAGCAGTGACCCACTGGGATTGACGATTGACGATTGACGATCGTGAATTGAAACGCCGGAGAGGGTTGGTTTGGGTCGGCGTCTTTGCACTGGCGCTGCTCGTGCGGATGGTCTATCTCTATCACACCGAGAATCTGATCTACTTCTACGAGCTCGTCGGGGACGCCCGGGCGTATGACGCATGGGCTCAGCGTCTCGTCGCCGACGGCGGGCGTTGGGCAGAGACGTTCTATCAAGCGCCGTTGTACCCGTACTTCCTCGCAGGCGTGTACCGCGTGTTGGGGCATGATTTGTGGGTTGTGCGCGTCGTGCAATGCGTGCTCGGCGCGGCCGGGTGCGTCGGCGTCGGCCTGGCGGGGACCTGGTTGGTGAACCGGCGCGCGGGGATCGTCGCGTCGGTGTTGATGGCGTTGTATCCGCCCGCCATCTACTTCGACGGCATGGTGCAGAAGTCCTCGCTCGGATTCGTGTTGATGGCCGCCTTGCTGTGCGCGGTCGCGTCTGGAGTCAGGAGACCGGCGTGGTGGTCTTGGTTGGCATGCGGGGTGCTGGCGGGGCTGCTAGGATTGACCAGGGAAAACGCCCTGGTGCTCGTGCCGGTGATCGCGTTCTGGTTACTGGTGTATCATCAATCTTCATCTTGCGGGTCGAACGGCGTGCCTTGTCCGAGCCGCGACCGCAAGGGAGCGGACGCACCAGTCCCCCGCTCCCTTACGGTCGCGGCTCGGAAAGACGTCCAGACCCGCTCGTCTAGATACTGCGGCGGACTACTGACGCGCCGCTGTTGGGGGCGCGCCGGACTCGTCGTGTGCGGAGCGGGCCTCACGCTTGCTCCGGTGGCGTTGCACAACTACCGCGCCGGAGGCGAGTTTGCGCTGACGACGTTTCAAAGCGGTCCGAACTTCTATGTGGGGAATCACCCAGGTGCTGACGGGCGTTACAGCGCCTTGATTCCGGGGCGAGAGACCCCCGAGTTCGAGCGCGCCGACGCGACGGCGCTGGCCGAAGAGGCGATGGGACGGAATCTGTCGCCGACCGAAGTGTCGGACTACTGGATGGACCGAGGGTTGTCCTTTGTGAAATCGGAGCCATGGGCGTGGGCGCGATTGATGTGGACGAAGTGGTCGTTGGTCTGGAATCGTTATGAGATTCCGGACACCGAAAGTTACTACATCTGTCGTGACCGGTCGTGGTTGCTGGGCTCCCTGGGGCGGGTGATGCACTTCGGCATACTATGTCCGCTGGCGGTGCTGGGAGTGATCGTGCTGGCGAGAAGCGACCACCGGCCGACTGGCGGGTCCGTGGCGTTACTCTGCGCCATGGCGCTGGCGCTGGCCGGGTCGGTAGCGGTTTTCTACGTGTTCGGACGGTATCGATATCCCCTCGTTCCCATACTGGCGGTCCTCGCGGGCGCCGGGGTTGTGGAGGGCATTGCGCTCGCGCGGCGGCGGGCATGGAGACGCCTGCTGCCCGCGGCACTGGGTGGGTTGGCGGCGGCAGTCTGGGTGAACCGGCCGATCAACCCCGAATCGGAGCTTAACGCAGAGCAACTGGGCAATCTCGGAGCGACGCTGGCGGCCGATGGCAGGCTGGATGAGGCGCTTCCTCTGTTCACGGAGGCGGTAGCGGTGTTTCCGGACGGTCCTCGATTGCGGCAGTTCCTGGCGGACGGTCTCGCCCTCACCGGACGGCACGCGGAGGCGATTCCGCACTACGCCGCGGCCCTCGAGTTGGAGCCGGGACGCGCGCACGCGCACTACAATCTCGCCGTGGCCTTGGAGCGCGCGGGGCGTACCGCAAAGGCGCTGGAGCACTTTCGCCGGGCGATTTCCGTTGATCCGGAGGACGCCGAAGCGCGTGCGGCCATCAAGCGACTCGGCGGAAGAGAGTGACGATTCGGGTTGACGGGGCGCTTGGTGCGGTCTATCAGTTACATGGCGTGGGGTCATAGGGTGCATGTTTGGCGCATTTGGAGATTGTTTGATGAAGACGAAGCTGTTCTTGTGCGGATTGTTGCTGGTCGGGATGAACCTGGGATGCCCCTTGCAACCACCGGCGGCGCCGCCGGGACCGGACGGCCTGTCAGACACGGACGGCGACGGTTTCTTCGAGATCGAGCCGGTGGAGGGCGAGGTGTTCGCCGGGCGTATCATGGTGGAGTTGCTCAACGAGATCACGCGCGAGCAGTTGGAGGCGCTGTTCTCGCTTGACTCGAACCCGTTGGCTGGCTTCGCGTTGGATGCAATCGACATCATGTTCGCGTTCGACGTGACACTCCAGTATCCGAACGGCGGCGAGCGCACATTCCAGGATACGAAGGAGCTTGGCGAGTTCGAGATAAGGGTCGAAGCGGACTGCCCCGAGACGATCACGGCCGTCGTGACCCCGGAGGCATCGGTTGATCTCGGACCCTTCGGAGTGCAGGTCCTTCCGCTGCCCCCCGATTTCACGTTGCCGCCGGTCGTGATCGAACAAGGCGATGGCGGTTTCGAGTGCGACAAGATCGCCCGGTTGCTGGTTACGTTTGATGAAGCTACCGGTGAACCGGACGTCAAGTTCTCGGTCGAGGAGATCGCCGATGGCGGATAGGCCGCGATGAGCATTCAGGGACCGTCGAATCTCAGGAGGTAGAGATCCTGAGTCGGGTTTCCCTTGGCACCCTGCGGGACGAAGTCGACGACCTCACACCCTCGGGTGAGGTGCCCGCGCACGTATTTTTCAGAATAGAACGTCGTGCAGATGTTCTTACCGGCGAGATGGGCGCGGCGCACTACGAGTTGGTCGTCGTTGAACGAATCACGTTCCTCGCTGGACAGCCCCGGGAGGTAGGACTCGCCGTGCGTGGTCATGAGAAGATGCCCGCCGGGTTTGATGACGCGGCGCATCTCGTCGATCCACGCAAATTGGAAATCCTGCCCCCAGTGCGTAAACACCGACAGGGCGTAGGCCAGATCGAACTTGTTGTCCGGGTAGGGCAGCGGCGGTGCGAGTTGGTTCGTGCTGAAGTCCGCGAAGGTGAGGCTCTTGGCGCACCAGTTGACCAGTCGCCCGTTGTAGTCGCATCCGTGGATCTCGACACCGTCGAGTTTCGAAAAGTGCCGTGTCACGCGCCCGCACCCGCACCCGAAATCGAGGATGGCGTCGAACTTGGTGGCGTCGAGTCCGTTTCGTTCGAGGGCCTCGCAGATCGCCTTGTGTCCCCGGCGGCCCAGGGTGAGGAACCAATCGATGTCGTAGGTTCCCGCAACCAAGTAAATGAGCCGTGAAGGCGGGATGGGGAGACCGTCAGTAACGCCGCGAAGCCGGTACCGCGCGTTGCCGATCAGCACGCGTGGGGCCGCGAGCGTCGCCAGCCCGCGCGTCTCGTTCACCACCTCGATGAGGCCCATGTCGGTGAGCGTCCCGACGAGCTTCCGCTTGAATGTTGTTGCCAAGTGCGTCGACCTCCGCCGGCACGATGTTCGTGCGGGCACGCGACTGTAGATACCTCCCCCAGCGAAGTCAACGAAATCGGCGCAAGCGGACCCACAACCGCGTTCGGGCGTGCGGCAGCATGTTTTCTTGCAGCACGACTTTATTCGCGCAACGCCGGCTTGGGGCTTGGTGGATCAGCGCGGGGGAGCGTTTTCGCGAACAGTTGTCCGCCGCGGCACGCGGGATCTTGAGAAAGTGGGCTGTTGGGGGCGGGTGGAAACCCGAATCCACTTGATGTTATTGACTTGCGCTGAGATAATCGACAACGGTGCCGGGCTTTAGAAAGGAATAGCTGTTTTAATTTCCGGCCGAGGAGCATGAAGGAAGCAAAGGGGTAATCTCAGGGCCGCCCTTGGGGCAGTTGACCACGATGGCACGGCTCTTTTTTGTGACGCTGGGTTAGCGGACCGCCTGCGGGTTTCGAGACCGTGGAAATTCGCCCAACGGGGGGTCTATAGTTTCATTGAAGGCGACCTGTCGGCGCGGGCCGGATTCACAAGCCGCGGGTTTCGCATGGGGATCGCTTCAAAGCAGAGGGGGTAATAGATGGGTAGCAGAGACGTACATCTGCCGACCGTGGTGTCGTCACCGGGAGCCGTAGAGACCATGCCTGACGGGTTTGATGCGGGGGGATCGCGCTCGGTCGAGCGCGTGCAGCTCCTGTTCCCGCCGATGGTTTTTTCCAAGTTTCAATCGCGCCAGACGGCACTCTACCCACTGGGACTGGGCTACGTCGCTTCGACGCTGAAGGGCGCCGGGTACGACGTGGAACTGGTCGACTGTCCGTCGGAAGGGTATGAGACGTTGGTCGACATCGGAAAAGACCGGTATGTCTACGGACTCACCGAGGAGGAGATTCGATCGCGCATCGAGCGCTGTCGACCTCACGTCGTGGGGATCAGCTGCCTGTTCTCGACGCTCGAGAACAGGATGATGACGGTCGCGCGGATCGCCAAGCAGGTCGATCCGAACATCATCGTCGTCTGCGGCGGGCCTCACGTGTCGGCGTTTTACGAGCGTATCAACCAGGACCCCGCCATCGACTTCTGCGTCAACGGCGAGGGTGAGCTTGTGATGCTCGAATTGCTCGAGGCGATTCGGGGGAAGCGCTCCTTTGGGTCGTTGCACGCGGTGAGTTACAAGAGCGGCGGCAAGCTCGTCGTTCAGCCGCGGACGTCGTGGATCCAGGACCTGGACGTGTTGCCCCATCCCGCGCGTGAGTTGGTCGACATGAATCACTACTTTGCCATCGGCAAGGCGCAGGGATTGCGTCTGGACGGCGACACGCCGATTCGGATGGCGCAGATGACGACCTCCCGCGGGTGCCCGTTCCAATGCACGTATTGCGCCAAGAACGTGACGTGGGGCAAAAGTTACCGTACGCGCAGCGCGGCCAACGTTCTGCACGAGATCGAACACCTCGTTGAGGAGTACGGCGTCGAACGCGTCGCGTTTCAGGACGACAATTTCACCGCCGACATGGCTCGCGCGGAGGAGATATTCGACGGGATCGTGGAACGTAAGCTGCCCATCACGTGGGAGGCGCACAACGGACTGGGGGTCAATTTCCTGAGCCCGCATCTTCTGGAAAAGATGAAAGCCAGCGGGTGCGAGAGCTACACGATCGCCGTGGAGAGCGCCAACAGTGCTCGCCTCCGGAAAGTCCGGAAGCCGAACTACATCAAACTGGCACCGCCAATCGTTGAGAAATCCAAGGAGCTCGGGATTGAGGTCCGGGGATTCTTCATGATCGGCTTCCCCGGTGAGACGCTCGAGGAAGTCTGGCGAACGGTCGAGTACGCTCGCGGACTTCGCTTGGCGGTGTCGGCGTTCGCCGTGGTCACCCCGCTGCCCGGAACGGTGCTCTACAAAGAGTGCGTCGACGATGGGCTGATCGACGAGAAGACGGTGGATTTTGAGGACTTGAGTTTCGGGGCGTTCGACCTGCAGCTGTCGGAGGTGCCGGTCGAGCAGCTCAAGTGCGTTCGCAAGATCGAATGGTTGAAGACGGTGTTCCTCGATGAGCACGGCGAGTTCAAATCGGATCTCGCCATGAACCCGAAGGACATGCTCGAGGAGCTGCGGAACGGGATGACGCTGTTCCCGGACAACGTGGAACTCCAATCGCTGCACGCCAGGGCGCTGGCTCACTGCGAGGCGATCGGCGTGACCCCGGAGCTACGCACCGCGGTCTAGGGGGTTCGGAGTGGGCAGGCCGGCGCTGACGCGGCCTGAGAGGCAAGGCGGCCCGATCCACCGGATCGGTGCAACTGAGGATCAACGATGCAAAAACGGGGTATGGATGGGAATTGGAGTATCGCCGCGGGCGCTTCTTCGGACGCCGCGTGCGGCGATCAGGGGCTGCAGCTACCGGTGTCTATGCCGGAGCCCGCGGCTCCGCTGAAACTGCATGACGACCAGGTGAGACGGCGTTTGGACGGCGTTTTTGCGGATCACTTTCGCATCCATCGTCGATGCAGTTTCCGGGCGAGGTTGAATCATCTGCTCAAGCGCGTGTTCGATATGCTGTTCCTGCTGGCGGCTGTCGTGGTCGCGCTCCCGCTGATTCTGATCGGCGGGCTGGCGACTCTGGTCGACACGGGATGGCCCGTTTTCTATGTGCAGACACGGCGCGTGCGTTTCGGGCGCTGCGCGCGCATCTACAAGATGCGCACGCTCGACGTGGGGAGCGACAAACGGCTGGACGCCCTGGTCAGCGTCAAGCACCACGGCAAGTTTCTCAACGTCTCAAAGGACTGCTCGCGCTACACGCGCGTGGGCCGATGGTTGGAGCGGCTGTGGATCGTCGAGTTGCCGCAGGTGCTGAACATCCTGCGCGGTGAGATGAGCGTGGTGGGAAACCGCCCCATCCCGGACTACGTGATCAACGCGCTCGGTCCGGCCGTCGAGACGATCGAGCGGTTCGCGAGCCCGCAGGGATTAACGGGCTATGTGCAGAGCATCGGCCGCGACGACGTGACCGACGAAGAGCGCATTCTCCTCGAGTATCACTATTCGGACGTGTTCGAGCGCGGCGACGTTTTCCTGGAGGATCTGAAGATCATCGCATGCACCATCGCGGCGTATTTCGGCAAACAGATCACGGTGGGGCACTTTCTGGGCGAGGACTACAAGGTCCGGTACGCCGCGTTCTTCGCCGTGCATGCGGCACGGGCGGAGGCGATTTGATGCCCGTGCGGTTTGACATCGTAGAGTGTCGGGGGGGGCACTGAGCCATGGGTACGCATGTCAACGGATCGATCCGCAAGATCCCGGTGATCCAGCGGCTGGGGCGATTGCAGCATCAGGCCAAGGTGGCGCTGGGGGCACGCACCAAGGACCAGGTTTTTGCCGGTCCGCTGTACGTGCAGATCGGCGTGGTGAACAGCTGCAACTATCGCTGCACGTTCTGCTGGGACCAGCCGAGCTTCGTTCCCAAGGACGCGCCCTTCACGGACAAGATCTCCGAGGAGTACTACACCAAACACCCCGAGATCGACCGCAACAAAGCGCACATGGACTACGGGATGTTCACCGACCTGGTGGACGACCTGGAGGCGATGGGGACACGGAAGATCAAGTTCATCGGGCGCGGCGAGTCGTTTCTCCACAAGCGTTTCATGGATATGGTCACCTACGCGAAGGAACGGGGTTTCGTCGTCTCGATCACGACGAACGGCTCGCTGGTGAGTGACGATGATGCGCGCCGGTTGGTGGAACTGGGCGTGGATGAGATGTACGTGAGCCTTAACGCCGGCACCACACCGACGTACCGTGCGATCCACCTGAACACGCCGCCGGACGCGTTTGAGACCATCAAGCGTACCATGTCACTGATCACCGAGGCGAAGCGTGAGGCCGGCACGATCTATCCGAGGCTGCACCTCAGCTTCGTGATTCAGAACAACAACTTTCGCGAATTGGAGGACATGGTGCGCGTGGCGCACGAGGTAGGCGCCGAGAAGGCACACTTCATCGGTATCAGCACCTACGAGGGGACGAAGTTCCTCGCGCTCAACGAGGAGGAGAAGACCGAGATGCCCCAGTGTCTCGATCGCGCCGTCAAGCTGGCGGACGAATTCGGTATCGCGACGAACGCCGACTACTTTCTCTCTCGGGCCCGGATTTACAAGGGCACTCAGGACGTCTATTCAGAGGTTCCCTGTTACATTGGCTGGTTCTTCAGTATCATTCTCGCGGACGGGACCGTGAACCCGTGCTGCGAATGCCTGCGGGCGTTGGGCACGCTCAAGATGGACCGTTTCAAGGACATCTGGTACGGGGAAAAATACCGCAAGTTCCGGGTGGAGAACACCAACCTGCCGTTCGCCGAAAAGGAAATACCGGGATGCCGCTGCCATGACTGCGGCTTCTCGCTGCACAATCTGGCGATGCACCGCGTTCTCCACCCCGTGCGCGGCCGTCGCATCGAGCAGGACGCGTACGGATTCGAGGATCTGAAGCAGTTTATCTGAGGTGACCGACCACGGGAGAACGCGGAGATCGAAGAGAAGTCTGAACGGAGCGTGGTCAATCCGAGCGTAGCGAGGAATCTTGCTGAATCCTCGCCAAACGGACGCGGGGAAACACCCGGGGCAATATGATCGCTCATTCCTGCAAACGCCGACACAAACTGCAACTCTGCGTCTTCGCCGCAGTGCTCGCGGCGCTTCCGCTCGCGCGGGCTGGTGAGAAGATAACGCTGGTCGGTCCGTGGACGCGCCAGGTCGAGGGTGAAGAGCCGCTGGAGTTCGGCGTTCCCGCTTCGTTCGAGCCGGTCAACGGCATCACCACCTACGTCCGCAGATTCACCCTCGAATTCGAGATCCCTGACAGCGTCGCACTGTTGCACTTCGACGGCATCGCCGGAAGCGGGACGTTCCGGCTCAACGGCGTGTTGCTCGGTGAGCACGGACCGTTCACGCCGTTCTGGTTTGAGGTCTCCCAGTTTCTCCGCCCGGTCGGCGAGGAAAACGAACTGATCGTTGAGATCGACGACCGCAGGGGCACGGACACCATCCCGTTCGAGGATGCGCCGTGGGTGAACTATGCCGGCATCATCCGAAACGTCTACATCCAATTCGCCCACAAGTGCGCGGTGCTGCGGGCGCGTGTGCAGTACAGCTTCGGCGACGAGGCGTACCGGACGGTTCTCGGCGAGGTTACCGTTGACCTGGTGGGCAAGCCCGGCGTCGAGGTGAATCTCTTCGGCGGAGTGCTGGACGGCGAACCGGGCGTTTGGGACTTCGTCGACGACCTGGAGAATGAGGTGCCCGTGGTGCTTGACGACCACGGTCTGGCACGCGTCGTTCTGCCGTTCTTCGTCGCCAATCCCGATCTCTGGTCGCCCGACAACCCTAAACTGTATTACCTCTGGGTCGGTGCGACGGTCGGCGGTCTGATCGTTGACGAAACGCTCGACCGTATCGGGTTCCGCGACATACAGGTCGACGAGCAGCGGATACTCCTCAACGGCGAGTTGACGTTCCTCAAGGGGATCTGCCGCCACGACATCTACGGGCTCGCGGGGTTCACCGGATCGCCCGAGCAGATGGAAGACGAGATGATCCGCATCAAGCTCATGGGCGCGAACTACGTCCGCTTGATCCACTATCCGCACACGCCCAAGATCTTGGAACTGGCTGACGAGATCGGTCTGATGGTCTCGTGCGAGGTTCCCGCGTGGGCGAACTTCTTCGATCCGGCGATCCGCGAGAAGCTGTACTTGATGTACGAGGAGATGATCGTACGGGATATGAATCATCCCGCCGTGATCATGTGGCTGAGCGGCAATGCCCGGGCGCGCCCGATGCCCTATGCCAAAGAAGCGCAGGAGTTGGCCAAGCGCCTGGATCGCAATCGCCTCGCATCCTACGTCATTGACAACGACGAGTACGACCCCGACGCGGTGAACGCGGACATCGCGTTCATCGAGGAGGCCGGGCTCGATGTGTACATGAAGGTGACCTTCTGGCTTTACTACCTCGAGTTTCTGCAGGACGCGTGGACCAATTTTCCGAAGGACATCCCCATCGTGATTGCCGAGTTGGGTTTCGAGGGGAACAACGACGAGCCTGTTATCATCACGCCCGAGGGCGATGAGCTTGACGTCACGGAGAAGCAGCAGGTTTCAGCCGTCAGCGAGATGCTCGAAGGCTGGCGGCCGCACCTGCCGTTCTACGCCGAGGAGGAGCACATCAGCGGCATGGCGGTGTACAACTGGCAGGATCTGCGGTGGCCGGACATCACGCGGTTTCTGCCGAACCACATTCCCAGCCTGCACTTTGGGTTGACCTACGAGGACGGGACCGAGAAAGAAGTGCTGGCGACCGTCGCCGATTACTACACGACAATGCCGACGGAGTTTGTCGGGCTCGCGACGGAAGCGAGCGCGGGCGTTGAGGAGCTGTTCGACGACGCCCGCAACCTGTCACCGGATGTGAATCAGCTCAACCGCGACTCCGGACCGTCGGTCAGCAGCTCGGGCAACCGGATCTACTACGCATCGGACGGGCCGGATTTCGTCAGTCTTCCGAAACTGATGGTGACGGACTTGCGTGACGGTGAGTGGCAGGAGGGGCGCCTGCTGGACATCCCTCAGGAAACGGAGTTCTTCGCGTTTCGTCGATCACCGTGCATATCGTACGACGAACGGACACTGTATTTCACCCGGGCGCTGCTCAGCGGCATTTTCGTCGCGCAAACGCGGATCTGGCAATCCAAGTTCGTGAACGGCGGTTGGCGCGCGCCGGAGGATATGGGCGACGTCATCAACCATCCCGACGCAATTGGTGTTACGTCCGACCCGAGCGTGACGGCCGGCGGCGACGTGATGTACCTGTCTTCGGATCGACCCGGCGGTCACGGCGGTACGGACCTCTGGGTGGCCGAGCGGATAGACGGTGAGTGGCAGTTCCCCCGCAACCTGGGCGCACCGGTCAACTCGGTCCACAACGACGCGGAGCCGTCGATCTCCGCCGACGGCAACACGTTGTACTTCACCTCGGGCAGACCCGGCGGAGTGGGCAGTTCGGATATCTGGGTGACGCACAACGTCGACGGGCAATGGACCGAACCCAAGAACCTCGGCCCGCGAGTCAACTCTACGGGATCGGATCGCGAGCCGGAGATCTCCAAGGACGGCAACTTCCTCTACTTCACGGGGATTCGTGACGGAGGGCACGGGCTCAGCGACATCTGGTTTGCGCCGGTGCCGGGAGCGCCGGCGCCGTCGGATATCTCGTCCGCTGTTTCGATTGAGCTGACGTCGAACAACCCCGGCACGGTGATCGTCGTGACGCCGGCCGATGTCGAACACCAGAGTGACGGAGCGGCTGACCCTTCGCTGACGCGGCGCTTTCGGGCGGGTACGCCCGTGACGGTCGCCGTGGCGCCGACGTTCAACGGTCTCGGTTTTGTCCGATGGATCGTCGACGGCGAGACGAGAGAAGACGGCGTCACCGGTTTGTCGTTCACCCTGCGGGAGCCCGTCGTCGCCGAAGCCGTGTACGCCATCCCCGAGGCGGCCGAGATCGACGGACCCGACACGTTGTCGTTCAACGGCGCGCCGCCTTTCGAGTCGACCGAGCGCTACAGCGCTTCCGTGCGGTTCGCCAACGGGTCGACACGAACGGTCCGCAGCGGCGTCGTCTGGTCGGTGGACGATGAGGCGGTGGCCACCATCGATGCGTCCAGCGGGATCCTGACGCCGCGTCCGATGGATGGGACGTCGGAGATTGTCCTGTCGGCCCGCGTGCGGGTGGCCGGGTTCGAGTTGCCGGTTGCGTCGAAAACGCTGCGTCTGGAGGGGGTCGTGACGGGCGATCCCACCGCGTCCGTACGCGGGCTCCCCGGCGCGTGTGGGGCGCTGGGGATGGCGTTCCTGGCGCTCTCGGCGATGGGACGATTCGCGCTCGGCTTGATGCCCCGGCGTCCCGGCCGATAACGTGGCGGACACCGTCGCACCGTGGCGCTCGCTGCGACGGGTGTGCCGTAGCGCGCATTTCTCACGACGGGTTTCTAGAACGATGCAACGCCATGTCGCGTCTGGCCTTGTGCCCGGCGAGTATGGAGGCGGCGCTCCATGCTCGTCACCCACAGGGGTGACGCTGCAGACCCTGACTCAGGCTACGGGCACATCCGCGCGCCTCCCATGGAGAGATCGACCAACCGACTCCAACCCACCGAATCAGAATTGACGCTACGCCAGCCTCGATACGCACGAGCGCATGATGAACAAGGCTGGATTCGGTGACCTGAAGCGAACGGCACAGCGCGCTGCGGAACTGACCCCAACGGGAGTCGAACCCGTGTTGCCGGCATGAAAAGCCGGTGTCCTAGGCCTCTAGACGATGGGGCCGATTGTGGCGGAGAGGGTAACGATTGCGTCGCGGCGTGTCCAGTCGGGTCGGTCCGAACGTGCCCACGCAAGCGTGGGCATGCCACACAGAGATGGGATGAACGCACGGTGCCGCGACGAGCTTTCCGGTTTCGATCGGTGTTTACTTGATGGTGCGAATGCGGACGGTTTCACGGGTGTCGGTGTCGCCCGGATCCTGAGTGTCGGTCCAGTCGCTCGCGGCCGCGTCGATCCACTGCTTGCGCGTGGTGACGCCGCGCTCGTTGAAATCGACGATGACATTCAGGTGGCGGCTCGGTCGCTGGAAGAACCACTGAGAATCGACACGTTGCGTCGGTTCGCCAATGGTCTCTTGCACATCGAGTTTGTCGGAAACGTCGACCCTGATCATGTCGAATCGCTCGCGGGTCAGAGGATCGCAGCCGGACAGGGTGGCGAGTAACAAGACGCCAAGCCCGAAGGCGATCATCAAGCGTTTGTCCATCGTGGGTCACTCCTTACGGATCGCGCGTGCAATCCCAGCCGGGGGCGGCCGGGCCACACGCATAATCCCCCTAGCGAAGATCGCGCATCGCGCCTGTCGCCAGGGGCGTTTCCAGGATATATTCGTCCGTGCGGCGTTCACCGACCGGCGGATTGCATGTGACGCTGAGAACGTACTTCGTAGCGGGTTTCGCCGAACGGGCCGACGCCGGAAGCTGGATTGGGAAGTCGTACATCTGAACGGCCCGGCGCCACCGAGCGTCCTGCTCCGACTGGGTGTGCAGCGGAAAATCCCAGATTCCGAGACTCTCACCCTTTGGATCGGCCGACGCGGGTTGCAGGGCGTGGAGTTCGACGTAGATGTCGCCGGAGGCCTGGATGGGATCGCCCGCGGCGTTCACCGGCTGGACGAAGACGTTTATCCCGTCGATTCCGGGCGTTCCGTCGAAGTCGGCCCAAGTGGTGAACGGCTCGACAATGTTCACGGAGTGCGGCATCAAGACGCGCAGCGATGCGTAGTCCTGCGTTTCAAGCGGATCGTAGGTCGTCTGCCTGCACCCGGCGCAGAAAATCGTGAGCGCGAGCGCGGCTTTGACTGCGATCCCGCCGAGCGGGTTGAGGACGTTGAAAGAACGGCGTTGTGGCACGATCGCGGAGTCTATCGTGGCTGCCGGAAGGTTGTCAATCGGCAGTAGCGCCCACCCAGGGAGTATGAGCATGTCCTGCCGTCGTGAAAGGATTCGACCCGGGTCGTTGAACACCGTCCGTCCCGTACTGGCTATGTTGGCCTGCGTGTTGCTCTGCCAGGGATGTCGCTCGATGTCCACGGACCGCAACTTCTCGCCGGTGGCCGTGTGGTACTCGCTGCCGTCGGGCGGTGACGACGGTTCCAACGCGGCATTGGACGGAACGGCGGGTGATTTCGCGACGATGAGCGATCTGGGGTTCAATACCGTCCTGCTCGACGGAGCGGCGGAGCGCGATCGGCAGATCCTCGACGATCTGGCTGACAAGCACGGGCTCCACATCCTCCGGCCGGACCCGGACGCGGAGGCTTATGTATCGAGCGGACGATTGCCGCTGGAGTGCTGGTGGCCTTGGGCACTTGCGTGGCATACACAAAGACGCGGCGTCGAGATCGTCAGCTTCGGCGCGGTCACAGACCTCGAGTCCGGCGTTCGCGCGCGGACGCTGGCGGATCTGCATCACAAGCGCGATTGGGCACCGGCGACTTTCGCGGTGATCGCTCCGGACAGCGGCGTCTTTCCCGCGGGCGTCCCGGTCACGTTTTGCGGGCACACGCCGCGCGGCAACCCGGCGCCAGTTGAAGGCGGCACCACGGGTGTTCGCGGAAACCTGGCGGAGATCAGTGCGATTCAACCGACCGGGAGCCACGATGCCGCGTGCGCGGAGTGGTTGGCCGGTTTCCATCGCGCCCTCGCGTCCGGGCAGACGTCGGGTGTCGTTTTCGACCGATTTCGCGCAACGGGTGCGGGTTGGGTGGGGATCGTGGACGAACGCGGAACGGTGCCGTCCAGGCGTGCGTCGGCGATCAAGCGGATCACGAAGCGGGCGAGCAAATGGCTGCCGCGATTGCGGCGCGCCGCGGCACGGCGCCTCGATGTGGCGGCGGCGTCGCATCTACCTCTGGAAGTCGTTCTTTTCACGGCCGGCAGAAGGCAGTTTCTGATGGTCTTGAATGCATCGCCGGACCGCTTCGTCCGGGAGCCTATTGGGCTCTCGGCTCAGTTCGACGGACGCTTGGCGAATCGCCTCGTGGCCGTCCCGATCGATGACACGAGCGCGGTGGGCGAGGTTCTGCCGGTTCGGAGGAGCCGGGTGACGGTACCGGTCGATCTCGGACCGGGTGATGCGCGGTTGTATGAAGTTTTTTAGTCGCAAGGGGCGACCCGGCGAACCGATATCCTCCGGCGGGCGTAACCTCGGTTGGGCGCCCGGGCTGATCGGCTAGCGCACTTGTAGGAAGGCATCGGAGTAAGGCGGAACAATGGCGGATTATCTCGTGACCGGCGGAGCAGGGTTCATCGGGTCGCACCTGGTCGCACACCTCGTGGATCAGGGGCATACGGTGCGCGTGCTGGACAACTTCAGCAGCGGCAATCGCGAAAACCTCGCCGAGGTGGCCGGCTCCATCGAGTTGATCGAGGGCGACATTCGCGACGCGGCGCAGTGCATGTCGGCGTGTCGCGATGTCGAGGTCGTGTTTCACGAGGCGGCGATCCCGTCGGTTCCGACGTCGGTGGACAACCCCGCGGCCAGCCATGACGCGAACATCAACGGAACGTTCAACATGCTGATGGCGGCGCGAGACTGCAAGTGCCGGCGTCTGATCTACGCGGCCAGCAGTTCGGCCTACGGTGACACGCCGACGTCACCGAAGCACGAGGCGATCATGCCCGAGCCGCTGAGCCCGTATGCGGTTCAGAAGCTGGCGGGCGAGCACTACGCCCGGGCGTTTTACGAGTGCTTCGGTCTCGAGACGCTGTCGGTGCGCTACTTCAACGTGTTCGGGCAGCGGCAGAGTCCGAAAAGTCAGTACGCGGCGGCGATACCGGCGTTCGTGACGGGCATACTCGCGGGCGAACCGCCGACGGTGTACGGCGACGGTGAGCAGACGCGCGACTTTACGTTCATCGACAACGTGGTGCATGCCAACGTCCTGGCGGCGGAGGCGGAGGAGACTCACGGCGAGTGCGTCAACGTCGCCTGCGGTGAAGGGATCAGCGTGAACGCCGTCATAGCGCGCATCAATGAACTCCTGGGCACGGATGTTCAACCGGAGCACGTCGCGCCGCGACAGGGCGATGTCCGGCACTCGCTCGCGGATATCAGCCTGGCGCGCAAACTCATCGGCTTCGAGCCGAAGGTCCTCTTCGAAGACGGCTTGCGGCGGGCGATCGACTACTACGCGTCGCTGGTGGTGTGATCGCGCGGCTGCGGCGGAGCGAGCAGGCCGGAACGTTCGACGAATCTGAGAAAGTCCAGGTTGTTGGGCAGGATATTCGGCGTGGCGCGGGCGGTCTGAATCGTCATCCAAGCGACGCGTTGCACTTCACGCGGATTGGGAATCGGCTCGCCGGCAACGATGTCGGCGGTCCACCATTCGAGTTGCAGACGTTCGGCGGCGTCCTGCCAGCACCAGATCGGATCGCGCGGCGTGATCTCGACAGCAATCTCCTCGCGCATTTCGCGCACGAGCGCTTGGGCGGGTGACTCGCCGCGCTCGATTGTGCCACCAGGAAAGCACCAAGCACCGCCGCACACAAGATCCTCGGCACGCTGAATCAGCAGGAAACGGTCAGCGCGCGTGATGAACGCGATCACGCCGCGTTTGCGTTTTTCGGGTCCGACGCCGGCTACCATGCGCTCTTTCGGTTAACGAAACAAGGGCCGACGACGCGTTGATCCACGTCGCCGGCCCGATGAGTTCCGGAAGAAGTCTTCGTTCCGAGCTACGGCCAGATAAGGGAGTCCGTCGTCGCACGGTCCTGCAAGCTGGAGGCGTCACCCCAGACACCCTGACCCGGGTACGGGTTCGGTCCGGGGCTGGTGGTGCCCTGCCCGGCCTGCCCCTGGGGGGAGGCGCCGCTGAGGCGTGCCTCGGTAGTCGCATTCTGGCCCATCGCGGTGAAGATGTTGTCGTGGTCGACGCCGACGATGGGTGTCTGCTCGAAGTCGACGTGACCGTCGCCGAAGAAGACGTTTTGACCTTCACCGGCGCCGGAGCCACCGTGGTTCGCCGAATTCCACCGCATCCACTGCCGCGGGGGCGTGTCGATGTTGAGCGTGTTGTCGGGGACGCCGGGATCACCGAGACCGTACGGTCCCTTGTCCGCGACAAGTCCCATGCGCGTGTCGACGTCTTCGCTGGCACGGGTGTCGAACGGTCCGAACGGGACCTGGTAGCCGTAGGAAACGCGATCGATGCCCTTGAAGTCGTAGTACCGGTCGATTTCTTCGGTGTCGTCGACGTCGTCACCACCGCTCGGGCAGACGTACGTCTTGGGAACGGTCTCGCCGGTGCGGATCAGCATCCAGAATGCCCGCGTCGGTGAGAGGTTCACGCCGTTGGTGCCCACGTCAGACGGCTCGGCGCGATTGGGCTCGTCGTTGTCGCTGGTAAGCTGGTTGTCAACGGCATAATGGATCCCGTTCTCTCCGATCTGGCTGCGATCGAAGGCCGGGGTCGGCCAGTTGTCGTTGTTGCCGGTGTCGTTCGAGTAGATCTTGCACGCGTTTCCGATGGCTCTCACGTTCGCGCCGCAGACGACGCGCTTGCTCAACTCCCGCGCACGCGACAAACTGGGCAACAGGATCGAGATCAACAGTGCGATGATCGCGACCACAACCAACAACTCGATCAGAGTAAATCCACGCCATTTCGCTCGCATCATGCGAACACCTCCTGTGTCAAGGACACACTTGTTGGTTTGGCACCGAACCGAGACAGCGGCTCGCTCCGCGGCGAACGCAAATAGAAGACGAACAACACGATAAGTCCAAAAGGTGCCTGCTCACGCGAGCGGGCCATCTGTTGTCGCCGGTCCCGGGCCGTCCTGCCTTTTCTTCGGTCCACCCTCCCCGGGCTGAAACGGTCGCCCGAGAAGCGGCTGCCAGAGAACCATAGGAGACTTCTGCCTCGGGGAACGCCCCCGAAGGCCGGTCATCATAGTGGTCGTTCCGTGCGCTGCAAGCGAGTCGCCCGCCGATACAGGGAGTCGGCCCGTCAAGCGCACGCGGATAAGCAAACGCAACCACCGTCAACGCCGCACACGGTATTCGGTCCGCGCACGCGCAGCAGCGGATGACTTTGCCCCGGACGGATCAAGCGGGCGATGAACTCATGGTATGGAGTAATGGAGGTATCAGGCCGACAGCGTGGGAGAAAACGAGATCTTATAATGACGGAGGTATATCAGGAGCCACGCATCGGCTTACGCCTCATCCGTCCTGTCCACATTGAATCCTATCGGCCTGCGGACTCGGTGTCAATAAGCTTTCCGATGCACATCCGCTCAATTGTGTGAGACGGCGATGGCTTCGTTTCGCGCCTTCGGGGCTGAGCCGCGCCGCTGGTCATATTCTCAGCTTCACTCTCTCGATTTCGTGAAGACCGTACTGTCCGACGCCGCGTTTCCAGGCCGCGCGCAGGTGGTGTGCTCGGCCGGTCAAATCGATACCGTCCATGCCCAGGAGCAGCCGTTGCGAGTTTACAATATCAAGCCCTGTCGAATCGGTCGCGACCGGGTCGATTCCGCCGAGGAGCATTCCCGCGTCCCAGGTGCCTGCGGACCGCGGCTCCGGTCCCTTGTCAAAGACCACGCGAAGTGCGTTGACGATGTTCAAGCGGAGTTTGTCGCGGATCTGTGACAGGGCGACGATGTCCCCGATGAAGGGGGCGCAATGATTGGCATGGAAGCGCGCCGGGTGTTTGACCATCGCGTGGGACAGGTTCTTCAGGCTGCATGTGATGCCGGCGATGTTGTGCGATTTGAGGAACGGGACGTTCACGATGGCGGTCACCTGGTCGAGCACCACCGCGAGATTATCCCGCCCGCTGCCGAATTCGGTCGGTTCGGACTGCCAGCCGTACACCGGCCGGCTCACGCCGTGGGCGGCGTAGACCTTGTCGGGGGCTTCTATCGCGACGATCTGTCGGCGTTCGAATCCGGCGGAGAGTATCGATGTGATCATCTCGCCGGCGAGTTTTTCGTTGGTTGCCAGGGCGGCGGCGCCGGAGCTGTTGAACTTGAGCCCGATCATGTCGTCGGGGCGAAGCACGGAACGCCAGGCGGTCGCCGCGTCCTTTTTTCCGGTGAGGGTGGTCAGGGTCAGCTCGAGCATCTCGCGAAGGACGGCGTCGTGCACGTACCTTCCACGAACAACATGGTCGGATGCAACACGGATGACCTTGGGCCGGCTGTCGCCGCCCACAGCCTGAAGGGCAGCCACGGGCGCCAGCGGGACGGACGCGGCAGCGCACGCGGAGGCGGCAAGAAAGTCGCGGCGGCTCAAGGTGTGCTCTGTCACGCTGTGTTGACCCTCGTAATTGCGGCACCTATATATCGGTTCGCGCGGGCCAACCGGTAAAGTCGTGCCCACTTTCACGAAGGACGAGCGGTCTATGGTAAAAGAGCCGGAACTGAGGCGCCGCCTGAAGGCGTACGGGCAGGAGCATCTGCTGAGTTTTTGGGTGTCGCTGGATCCGGGTCAGCGCGAGGAACTGGCGGCCGACATCGAGCAGATCGACTTCGCACGATTCACGGCCGTCTGGAAGAGCCTCACGCAGGAAACCGCTCCTCCGTCCGCGGCGGAGATGAGCGTGCCGCAGGCGTTTCCCGCGCAGCCCACGGTCGAGTTCGAGCCCACGTACGCGCGCGGTCGCGAGTTGGGCGAACAGCTCCTTCGCGACAATCGGGTCGGCGCAATGGTGGTTGCGGGCGGTCAGGGAACCCGCCTCGGATTCGATGGTCCCAAGGGGGCGTACCCGATCGGTCCGGTGTCGGGCAAGTGCCTGTTTCAGCTGTTCGCGGAGTCGATCCTGGCAACCAATCGGCGGTATCAATGCCGCGTTCCGTGGTACGTCATGACGTCCACGACGAACCACGAAGCCACGATGGCGTTCTTCGAGTCGGCTGAGTATTTCGGTCTCGCCGCCGAGGACGTGGTGTTCTTCAAGCAGGGGATGATGCCGGCGGCAGACGCCTCGGGCAAGATTCTGCTCGCGGAGAAGCACCGAGTGGCGCTGGCGCCGAACGGTCACGGCGGGAGTCTCACCGCGCTGGCGGAGAACGGCATTCTCGAGACGATGGCCGCCCGCGGAGTCGACTACGTCAGTTACTTTCAGGTGGACAATCCGCTGGTGGCGCCGGTGGACCCTCTGTTCCTCGGACTGCACGCGATCGAACGGTCGGAGGTATCGAGCCTGACGATCGGCAAGGCGAGCGATGACGAAAAGGTCGGGCTTTTCGTGAACGTCAGCCAAAAGCCCAGCGTGGTCGAGTACACCTCGTTCCCGCCGGCGCTGACGGGCTTGCGCAACCCGGACGGAAGCAGGAAGTTTGACCTGGCGAACATCGCGGTCCATGTTTTCAACCGAGCTTTCATCGAGCGGCTGGTCGGTGGAGGCGACGGGCTGTCGCTTCCGTGGCACGTTGCGAGAAAGCAGGTGCCGCACATTGACACTGGCACGGGTGAGCGGGTCACGCCGAGTGAGCCCGACGCGCTGAAAGCCGAGATGTTCGTGTTCGACGCGCTGCCGCTGGCGGAGCGGTCGCTGTTGCTGCACACCGCGCGGAGCGAGCGGTTCAGCCCCGTCAAGAACCTCGAAGGGGTGGACAGCGCTGCGACGGCGAAGCGCGACCTGGTCCGCCGGGCGGCCGCGTGGCTGGAATCCTGTGGCGTGAGCGTTCCGCGGACCAAGGGCGGTGAGCCGGATTGTGTCATCGAGATCAGCCCACTTCTCGCTCTGGACGCCGAGATGCTGCGCGAGCGCCGCCCGGCGATCCTGCAGATTCGGCGGGGTGACAGCGTTTTGCTCGACTGAGCCGCCGACTTTTTTTCAGATTCCGTGTCAGAATCTTGCGATTCACGCGACGTAACATCCGGGGACCGCGGAACCGGTGTATGCGGGCAGGAGCCAGCGGAGTTCCACGCCGCGCCGCGGTCGCCGCCTTCGCGGTCTATGCACGGAGTGGTTTGCTTCGCCCATGGCCAAAACGCCGGTTTTTCGGGACCCTCGGGCACGCGTGGCGTTGCGCGTGGGTGGGTGTGCGTTGACAGGAACCTTGGCACACCCCTATAAACTCCGCGGCGGGTCGGCATCGCCGCAGGCCGCGATGGGATCGTCGAGTCGACGTGCCGATCAGGCGGTAGCCGCTGTTAATTGGAGTCCGAAAATATGAAGCTCAAGGACATGTGCGCGGCGGGCGGATGTGTGTTCTCGCTGTCGTGCTTGCTGGTCGCAGCCCTGACGCTCACGATGATCGCGGGGTGCCCGTTCTCGGGAACCGGCGACCCGATCCGCGGCAACCAGAATACCAACGTCAACGACAACACGGGTGGAACGGGTGACACGTTCGGTGTTCTCAACTTTCGGGCGAATCTGGCGTTCTCCGACGACGTGACACTCACCGTGCTCTACTCCGTGCCGAGCGGCGCCCTCGAGGTGATCGGGTTCCTTCAGTTGCTGAACGCGCCAGCGAGCGCGGGCGGAACGCCGATCGGCATCGAGGAGATCATCGCGACGGGGCTGAGTGCCGGTTTGGAGCAGTCGTTTTCACTTGACACGGCGACCCTTCGTCCGGGGTTCTACCGGGTCGGGGTGCGCGCCGACGGGATCAGCTACTTGAGCAACGGAACGATGGAGATTCAGGGTCCTCCCTCTCCGCTGTTCATCGAGCCTTCGGCGGACGTCACCGTCGAGCAAGGCGATTTCGTGAACATCCTGGCGGACGTCGGCGATCCGCAGGGCGTGGCACGATGGCGTCTCTTCTATCAGGACGCCGAGGCGCCGCTGAACGAAGAGGGCACGGCGGCCGGCGGTGCGCTGCTCGGTACGCGCATCACCGACGGGCTGGGCAACACGGTGGATGTCAGTTGGGACACGCGGAACCTGCCGATCGGCTCGTACCGTTTGGGGCTGTCGGCGGCGGACATCGGGCTGACCATCGCCGCGGCAGTCCAGGCCGGGCAGGCTGATGCGATCGTGACAACCCATAGTGACGCGACGGTGACAGTGGTTCGCCCGCCTGGCTCGGCGATCCCGCCGACGATCGATTTGCTGACCGGCGACCAGACGGCGTTCGGCGGAGAGTCGGTCGACATCGAGTTCTCGGCGGACACCTTTGAAGGCGACGAGTACGTGGTGACGTTCTTCAGCATCTTCAACAACACGCGCACCGAATTCGCGCCGATTGAGGACCGCGACGTCGGGACTTTCACCTTCGATACCGCGGACCTGCCGAGTGGGGTCTACTCGATCGGGGCCACGATCTTTGACGGCAAGAACGCCGAAGTCGAAGTGCCGGCGGCCGGCCGCGTCTCGATCAACGTCGTACAGATTGGCGATGCGACGTTGACGGTGTCGATGCCCGGTGACAGCGTTCGCATTGCCCAGGGCGACGACGTGGAGATCGAGTGGACCACGAACGTGCCGGCGGACTTCGTGCCGGTTTCGCCGGAAGTATCGTGCGCTAACACGGCGGACTGCAGCGGCAGCGAGATCTGCGACGGAGGACTGTGCGTTGTCCAGCGCGGGACGATTGACGTGTTCGCGCGTCAGTTCGACGCGAACAGTCCGCTGGGCATAGCCGGGACGGAAGTGAGCATCCTCAGCGACGTGGCGACGAGTGTGTCGTCGGCGGCGTGGACGACGACCACCGAGCGCGGGCTGTTCGTTATTATCGTTCAGTTGACGATCATCGATCCCGCCCAAACGACGCCGGTCGTCCTGACGCGCACGGCACCGGGCACGGCCCGAATATCGTTGACCGCGGCGCAGTTCTGGCTGGGTCAGATCGGTCTGGGGTCGGCGTCGACGCGTCAGGGCGAGGTGTTCCAGGGGGTCAATTTCCAGGACAACGCCGGGACGTTCCTGAATGCGGTGGGTGACTACGACACCGACGGGCGCGATGATTTCGTGGTCGGCGCGCGATTCGCGAAGCCGTTCTTCATCAATCCCGGCGGCATCGGCGTCGGCGAGGCTTACTTGATCTATGGCGACGAACGCCGCAACACGACCATCAATCTCAACGAAGTGGCGGGCGCGGACCTTCGCGGCATTGCGTTTACGGGCGTTCTGCCGCGTGACGATGCGCAGACCCAGACTGACGGGTTGAGCGCGATCCGGCTCATTCCCGATCAGGACGGGGACCGTCTGCCGGAGCTGGCGTTCGGGATTCCGTTCGTTCAGTCGCATGGACACACACGCCGTCGCTTCGTTGATCGCAATCCCGCGTCGAACACGACGTTGGAACGCCCGAATCAGTTCGAGCGGGGTGGAGTCGTGTTCGTTGCCAGCACGAACACGAAGCTGACGATTCCGGACCTGACGTTCACCAACAATCCCGATGCACCGATCGAGTTCCGGGCGGTCATCAACTTGGACCTCGTCGGGCAGAACTTCAATCTGACGGGACGGAATGATTTCGAGACGTTTGAGGGTGGAACCAACGGCTGTGGCGATCTGATCATTGCGGACACTCTGAACTTCGAGCCGGACCCGGACGACCCGACGATCGGCACGTGCGCGCCCGACGCGACCGACGACATTGCGGAGACCTTCATCGGAACGCAGCGCGGGTTCAGCCCCGCACTGGCCAATCACCTCGGTGAAATCTGCCAGCCGTTCACAAATGCGGCGTTCAATCCGCCGACGTGCTACGGGGTTGCGACCCACTTGGTGTCGGTCCTTCCAAACCCCGTCGGTGGCTGTGCCGCCACGCTCGGATATGCGTTCAGCGCGATCGATTCGGCGACCGAGATCGGTCTGACTGGTCCGTCCCCGCTGGAAGCGGCGGGCGACCGGCGTCTCGGGACCGGTTTCTACCCGGTGGCGGGCAACGTCGCGCGCGAGCCCTTCGGCGCTCGCCTGATAGGCAACGAGGTGAATGACAAGTTCGGCGCGTCGATCGCGGTGAGCGGTGACTTCCTGATCATCAGCGCCCCGGATCGCGATCCGAACGTCGCCGTCGAGATACCCGGTTTCACGGGCGCCCTGCCGACCGATCCCGGCATCATGTACCTGATCAACATGAACAACCTGTGGCCGGCCAATCTCGACGCGTTCGCTCCGCCGATGCCGTTTCAGTACCAGTTGGGCCCGTTCCCGGAAGGGGCGCCCACCGTGCGCAACAGCCCGAGTCACTGCGGGCGGAATCCGCTGCTGGAGTCGTCGCCCTCGCCGTTCCGGATTCTGGGTGAAACCGCCCAGCGCATCGAGGTCGTTGAGGGTATTCCGGACTTCAACCGGGATGACCGAGAGGACTTCGTCGTCGGCGCACCGCTGGCGGGTGCCGGCGGGCAGGGTGCGGTCAACATCGTCTTCCGGCGCGATCCGTTTCTCGAGGGCGACTACATTCTGGAGCGCTTGGGCAGAGATCCGCTCGACCCCGAGCGCCTGACCGGCGTTCGTCTCAACGGGCGCGCGGGCGAGGGGTTCGGCGAGGTCATCGCTCGGACGCTGGCGGTCATCAACGAGGACGGCTCACTGAGCAACGAAACGGTGGACTTCAACGGTGACGGCAGGCACGACCTGATCCTGGGCAATCCGAACGCCGACGTCGTCGTGGGCAATACCACGCTGGTCGACGCCGGCGAGATCATCATCGTGTTTACCACCGACGACCTGCAGACACCGGCCGGCGGGATGAGTGTGGACACGCTGCTCGCCGCAAACGACCGCAACGGAAACCCGCGCGCGATCCGCATCACCGGGCGCGCCGCCGGTGACGGTTTCGGGTTCAACGCGGCCGTCGTGGGAGATTTCAACGGCGACGGTGTGAATGACCTTCTGGTGGCCGCGCCGGGTGCGTCGCCGATGTTCGACTCCAACGATGACGGCACGCTGGACACCGCGGGCGTCGACGTGACCAACCTCCTCGATCCCGAGAGCGAGTTTGGCGACGGCGCTGCGGATGTCATCGCCGGGGCGGCGGACAATTTCCTCACCGACGCCGGCGAGGTCTATCTGATCCTCGGAGCGACGAACACCTACAACAACCTCTCGGACATCGCCGGCGGGCGGGCGGGTCGTGCCCTGGCGATCACGGAACTCGGTACCAGCACGTTTCGCGGAATGGTTTTCGTCGGGCGACAGGAACGCGACGCAGCGGGTGGCGGACTGGAAACCAAACGCGGGAAGCGATCGTTCGGCATCGGACCGGCGGGCGATGTCGACGGCGACGGGCGGGCCGACATCCTCATCGGGTCGATCCTGGCCGATCCCAACGGTCGCACCGATTCCGGAGAGGCTTACCTTATCTACGGATTCAATCTGTAGTCCGGTCCGGCTCGCACTTGTGAGCGTCGGTTCGCGCGGGCGTTTGGTCAGTTTTGCTCAGTGACGCGGGCGCGCAGGTTTGCGAGGTGATGGTCGACGGTGGAGGTCTCGTCGGCATCGGTGGCGAGTTCTTCGGCGCGGGCGAGCGACTCTGCGGCGTCTCTTAGCGATCCGACGACGGTCTGGATGCGACCCAACTCGGCAATGATCATGGCATCGTTCGGTTTGAGGGCGGCGAATCGCTTGAGAATGGGAATCGTCCGCGGCCAATCTTCCGCCTTGGAATACGTCGCGTAAAGATTGCCCAACATGCGCGCGAGCGCGCTGCGGGCATCAACGGGCGCCAGATGCTCTTCCGAGAGGACCGCGTCGGCACCGCACACGGCCTTGACGATCCTCTCGCAATCGGCGTGGGCGAGTTCGCGTCCTTCGTTGAACGGGTCGAAGAAGAACTCCTCGCCGACTCCGTCGTATCGCACTATGAAGTGGCCTGGCAGATTCACACCGGAAATCGGCCACTCCAGTTGTGCGGCCACGTCGAGCCAGATCACGCACACGCTGATGGGGATTCCACGACGTGTGTCGATCACACGATTCAGGTAGCTGTTGGCGGGGTTGGTGAAATCCTCGTAGTTGCCGCGGAACGACTCCTGCTCGGCGAGCACCTGTCGGATCGCCTCGACCCGCTCATGTCCGGTGTAGGCGTCCGCGCCGTCAATGCGGTCGGCCAGTACGCGCAGCCGCTCGAGGTACTTTGCCGGTGCGATCGACGGGTATTCGTCCCGCGCCCAGAGAAGAGCTGCGTGCGCCAATCTGAACTCGGACGTCTCGTTCCGAACCATTTCGTCGAACGGATGGAGTTCTTCTTGCAGGCTCATGGTTTCCCCTCATCATGTTCCTCCCCGGCGTCAACCGGCGAGCGTACCGGAACATCACCCATCTCAGGTGCGGCTCGACTCAAACGGCGCCGGCGATTCGGACCCTGCGGGAGCAGGATTCGAGTGCTGTTGATTCGCCGCGCGGATGAGATCGACGAAGTCCGTCTCGGATACGCGTTCTCCCGCGTCGCCCGCGGGGCGCCTGGACGCCATGTCGACCTCCCTGGGGGCGGGGGGTCGGGGGCGTGAAAGCGGAGCGAGGATCTCCCCCATCGCGTTGGACGAAGCGTTCGCGAGATCGTCCAGTGCGGAAGACGGGTGCGTCTCATGGAGCGAGGGCACCTGTGCCAGAGACTTGGACAGACGCGTCTGCACGTGCGTGGCCTCGTCAACCCACTCGCGGAGCGTCTGTCCGGCTCGCTGTGTCTCGACCGACAGCTGGGTGAGCTTCGTGTTCGCCTCGCGACTGACCTTGGCGAACCTGCCGATGTCTCGATTGGCCTGCAGGCTTGCTTGCGACAGTCCGGAGAACACTTTGCGCACCGCACGACAGACGCCGTCGAGCTGCCCGGACTGCGTCTTCGCTTCCTCGATGATTCTGTGTGGGTCGGCGAGCATGCTGTTGAGCTGGTGGTTGTAGGCGTCGGCGCGCGTCTGAAGCTGTTGGAGCTTGACGCGAAGGTGCTCGGCGCGATCGAGGAATTCGTTGAGCGCTCGATCGGAAGTTTCGAGAATCTCACGACGCTCGACAAGTGTGGCGAGCATCTGTGCCGCTTCGCGATTCGTGTCGTTGGCTCGCTTGGTGACCGTCTCCAGTTGGCTCTTGATCTCGGACCCGACGGTGAGCGTTTCCTCGACGTCCTTGGTCATCCGCCCTGCCCGGTCGAGACTGGTGCGGAGTTGATCCGCAACGGCGAGCTGGTTCTTGCTGCCGGCCTCCAACTTCTCGGTGATCTCGGTGGCGATGCGGTTGTGCCTTTCAAGGCATTCGCCGTGGTCGCGTGTCTCTTCGACGGCCGCCTCCAGCCTCTCGGTGGCTTGCTCACCCTGGGACAAAGTACCGGTCATCAAATCACACATCGCCTGCGCATTCCCGGTGACACCGATCAGTTTCGCCATCGAGTCGGCCATCTGCTCGCCCGCCGACTCCACGCGTTCGACGACCGCGTTGGCTCGTTCATCCGCCCGATCAAGGACTTCGGTATGGCCCCGTGCCGTGTCAACCAATTCGGCCACGCGCTCGGCGAGTTGCTCCATCTCCTTGCGGGCGCCCTCGATCCTGACACCGGTCGCGGTGGCGTCGT
>JAJDDR010000103.1 GCA_029260255.1 Phycisphaerae bacterium | reverse complement strand
GGCCTCCACGATCGCTTCGGTGAAAAAGTAGAAGTACGCGGGACCGGTTCCGGAGACGGCCGTGACCGCGTCGAGGAGCGCTTCGTCCTCGATGTGTACGCTCTTGCCGCCCGCGTCGAAAACCCGTTGGGCACGCAGCAGATCCGCCTCCGACGCCCAGCGCCCCGGGTGGACCCCGGCCATCCCCGCCCCCACGTGCGACGCGAGGTTGGGCATGACGCGAACGACCCGCGCCTTGATGTGACTCAGTTGTTCCTCGATCGCCGCGGTCGACACGCCGGCCATGATCGACACGATGACGTGGTCCTCGCGCATGAGATCCGAGACTCCGGCCAGCACGTCGTGGTAGATCTGCGGCTTGACGGACAGGAGCAGGATGTAGCTCTCGGTCACCAGGTGCCGATTGTCGTCGGTCACCTCGATGTTGAATCGATCGTGGAAGACCTTTCGCCGCATCTCGTCGGGGTCCGACGCGATGATACGGTCGTCCAGGAGGACGCTGTTGCGCAACAGCCCGTGAACGATCCCCTCCGCCGCGTTGCCCGCCCCAATCACCCCGATTTCATACTGCGTGTGCATCAGCCGAGTCTCCTGCGAATGGCGGGCATTCTAGCGGGGGCGAGGGGATCGCTCAATCGTGCGACACCTTCTCCCGAGCGCATGGGTCCGTGACACTCTCGGCGGACTGCGGCTGGCGACCGTGGCATTCGATTGTTCCAAAAGAAGCGGGCAGCGTCTGAGAAAGACACTGCCCGGTGAATTCGGTTGTTTCGGATTTTCGCCGGTTTACTTATCGATGTGGAACGGGCCACCGAGCATCTCGTGAACCTCGAGCGTGTTGCGGACCACCAGCATTTTGTTGAAGACGTCCATGGTTCCGAAGCCGCCGTTTTCCTCCCAACTGTTGGGGTCAACGGTGGCGCGAATCCAGTCCATGATCTCCGTGCCCCGCGCCTCGTCCTCTTCCTCGTTGTCCTGGTCGTCGTCGTTACCGCCGCCACCGGTGTTGCCGAAGATGGACTGCACCTGCGCCTGCCCGCCGGAACCGCCGCCGCCGCCGGAGTTCTGTTGCTTCTGATTCAGGTCGATCTGCGGGGACCCGCGGAAGTTACGAATCTCGAAGAAGATGTCGTCTATGTTGTAGACGCGGGTATAGAGCTTGCGATCGAAATCGGATTTCGTCGAGATCTTGAGTTTGTTCTTGATGCCGATGTAGGTCAGCGGGTCCAGATCGGAGAGCTGCTCGAGCACTTCGTCGAGCACTTCGGCGACGGTGGTGTCCTCCATCTGGAGCGTCACCGGGCTCTCGTCGTCGATGCTCTCGATGGCAAGGGCACGCCACTGGGCGAGGACGTTGACCTTGCCGGTCTCCGTGCTCTGATTGCGAAGCCAATCCAGCACCTCGGCAAGCGTCGTCTCTTCGAACGTAACGTTCTCGACGCGCTTGAGCAGCAGGGCGCGGATGGGAGACGCCGTCCCGCCGATGCGCAGACGCCCGGAGTCCTTTCTGATCAGTTCCTTGGCGGTTCGCGCCTCGGGGCGCCGCGCCTGGGCGGACGTGAGACCGGGGCAACACAAACCGAACATCGCGGCGATCACCATCGTGCGTTTCATGACTGGGCACTCTCTAGGGTCACTTTGTCAGTCAGGAGGGAGCCGCCCTGACGGCGCTCCACCGGTGCGGCGCGCGATCATCCCACGCCCGTACTCCGGCAGCGGACATTCTAACGGTTTACAACCACCGATGGCAACCGCTTCCGCTCAATTGCGGGGATCACCCACGCCGGCTTGCGGCGGCGTGGTCCCTGTCGTCTTCATCGGCTATTCGATGGTTTCAGCCAGCTCAATCAGCTGTTCCGTGGTCGAAATCCCGCACAGAACGTAGGTAGCCGCGTTTTTGTGCCAGGCGACCACGCCGGCACCGCGCGCCGCGACGCCGCGGAAGTACGACCGCCGCAGCGACCCGCCGCCCGGTTCGGCCCGCAGACCGTCCATGCGGGGGACGGTGAAAATCGAGAGAAACCGGCCGTCCGAGATGCGCTGATACACGATGTGGGCTCCGCGGGCGTCCCCGATTCCGCACGCGTCCGCGCTGTGAAACCGGAACCCGTCTGCCACCAGGTCCGGAACGAGCACGTCCAGTCGCAGTTCCGCACCCAGCGTGACCCGAACGCTCCCGGCGTCGCGAGGCAGGTTCGCCCTGTGGTGCGCCGCGCCCCTGAGTGTGCAGCCACCGTGCCGCTCGGCGACCGAACTGACCCAGCGGGCTTGCACCACGGCGGTGGAGTCCGGCGCGCGATCGAACAGAAGCGGTGCTACCAGCCAGACGAACGCCACGGCGGCGGCCATCCCCAGTGGAACGACCCATCGGCGCACTCCGCCGGTCGGAGCCATGCGCAGGTTCCCGCCGGCGCGGACGGAATCATGGACGGCAGCGCGCAACGACTCCGGCGCGGTCTCCGCCTCGAACATTCGGGTCAGGCTTCGCTTGAGCTGCCGAGTTGCGGCGACCTCGGACGCGCACCCCATGCACGACTCGAGGTGATCGAGCGCCTCGCGGTTCTTGGCGTCGTCCACATCGCCGTCAATGAGTTTTCTAAAATCGCTGCATTTCATCGGTCAGGTTTTCTCGGAACATTCTCGGCTCGCGCATAGTCGGCCAGCTTGTCTGCGAGAAGTCGGCGTGCCCGATACAGGCGACTCATGACGGTTCCGACGGCACACCCGCAGACTTCGGCGATCTCCTTGTAGCTCATGTCCTCGAACGACCACAGGAGCAGGACAACGCGATACTCCGGTTGCAGCGCGTCGACCGCGTGTTTCAGTTGTTCGTCGATGCCGTTCCAATCGATGTTGTCGATGCCGCCCGGCTCCGACGCGGCACGGTCGTCGCCTGCCGCGAATCGATCGAAGTCCACGTCGTTCAGAAGCGACGGTTGCCTCTTCGCCTTGCCGCGACGCGTGTAGAAAGCGTTGTGCAGGATCTTGAGCAACCACGGTTTCACCCCGTACTCACGCATCTCGAACCGCGGAAAGGCACGAAACGCACGTACGTACGTCTCCTGGACCAGATCGTCGGCCTCCGACTCGTCGCGCGCCAGCCTGCGCGCCATCCGGTACACGCTGTCCAGATGCACGAGGACGTGCTCGTCGAACCTATCACCGGCAGGCGATGACGTCATGGGCTCCGACTGGCCGCCGCCACAGCGAGCAGCCTCCGCTATCAGGTAAGGGGGTCAACACGCCTCGGAAATTCCCACAAATGACCCCCGATGTCAAAATGGGGACGCCTCGGCCCGGTCGCCGCACCCGGGAGTGAACCGGTTCTGAGAAACCCGCCGGCGATTGACCCGGCCCGGGCGGCCGGACGGGTCCGCGTCGGACAGGCTCCACATCTGGGCATACCGGAAATAGCACGCCAAACGGAATAATCCGAAAAGGCTTGACACGCCGATAATGAGACCGGAGAATCCTCTTCGGAGGACGCGGGGTGGGGTTCAGACGGTTGATTCGTTCCACTCCAGCATACTCGAAACGAAAATGACCCACTCACCGACCCATCCCCCATGGGTCGGTTCCCCCAAGGCCCGGTCCACCCCGCCGGGCCTCTTTTTTTTGAGAAAATCGCGAGCCTGAGTCGCCCCGGCAGCGCTAACGGGCGCTTGTTATGGCGAGACGCAGCGGAATGACAGTGCAGTGTCACTTGCCCACTGCGTCAACGGAGGTCCGGACGCGGAACGAAGTGACCGTCGGTGGCACCGTCCGCCCACTCGATTCGAACCCGCGCACCCGCGGAGGACTCGGCAGGACGCGCATAGGCGAGCGCCAGCGGTGCTCGATGCTTCGGGGCGATGCAGGCGCTGGTGACATGCCCGACGTCCTCATTGTCTACACGCAACTTCCCGCCGGGCTCGGGGACGGTCTCACCATCGCAACGGATGAGCACGAGATGCCGCGCGAGTGATCCGCGTGTGCGCATGCGCTCGACGATTTCCTGTCCGAGGTAGCAGCCCTTGTCGATGCTGACGGCGCGTGCCGTCTGACCGGTCTCACCCGGAAGGACGGAATCGTTGATCTCACTCACCGGCCAGGGGACGGCGGACTCGATGCGATGGGCGTTGACGGCATCGTAGCCCACCAGTGTCACCTCGGGGCACGCGCGAAGCTTGCCGAAGGTGGGCTCGGCAGATTCCGCGGGAACGAGAAGATCGGTCGCGGGCACGCCGCACAGGTCGTGCCGAAAACACGCAACGTCCGCTCCCTCGATCGTGAGATGGCAGACCTGAAAATGTGGTGCGATCGCCACGTTGGACGGGCCGAATAGAGCGAGGACGCCGCCGGCGCCCGAACCCATCAGGGACAAACGCAGAAACGCGCTCGTGCGATCACTGACGGTCACGTCCTCGATCACCTTGTACTTCTCGAAGTGCGCCCGCGCTCGGTCAAGCCAACGGATGTCGAGATCCAGCCAGATTCGGTCGGCGAGCACCAGCACGTTCATGTCGAAGAGGATCCGGCCCTTACTGTCGAGGGCGAAGGCGTAGGTTCCCTCACCGGTCTTCAGGCGGGCGATGTGGTTGGTGGTCAGATTGTGCAACCAACCCGCTCGATCTTTGCCGGTCACTTCGAGCAGCCCCCGATAGGTGCGGTCGGCCAAGCCCGCCCCGCGTTCGCAGGCGTCGTACTCTGAATCGAATGCGTCAAAGCGGGCGCACCCTTGCCACGGGGGCATGGACACCATGGGAGCGTCGCTCGCGGCCGCTTGGCGGAAAATCGAGACCCAGTCAGTCATGGTGAGTGTCCTCGGATCTACTTTGAACCCCGCCCGGCACCGGACGCGCTAGATTCGGCGGCAGCAACCAGTTCCTCTATGTGCCGGACGATCGTCGATTGCCGCAGCGCGATTTCGCGGCTCAACTCTTCGCCGGTGAGGTCCTCGCGCGCGATGCGGTCGGCCATCCGTTCCAGGAGAAACGCGAGCTTGAGCAACTGCTCGGGGACACCCTCGACCGGATCGGCCTGCAGCACCCAGTGATCGTCCGCCCGGACCATGTCGACGGTGTCGAGCGGCAGGTGCGATCCTACCTGAAACGTGATCCGCGCACGATCCCCGTCGATCTTCTCGGTCAGGAGCGTCACTTCGGTGGAGAACACGCCCGCGACGTTGGCCACCTGTGCGTAGTTCTCATAGGTTCTGGCGTTGGCGGGCCCGAGGTGCTTTCGAACGCGGTCCTGAAGCAACTCGACCGCAGCCGACAGGCGATCGACGGCGCGAATGTGGGCGACGATGATCGCACACTGCTCCGGTAGGAGGAACTCCTCGATCCGGCTGTATCTGCCGCGTGCGCGGTAGGCTCTCAGCAGTTGGATGGTCTCTATCGGCCCTAGCTCGGCTGTGGCGGTGACGGAACGGACGTCGTCCGTCGAATCCGCGTGGGCGCGGCGGGGAACCGCCGAGCGATCGGACTCGTCGCAGGCCGTCGCCATCGCCGCGAGGGCGACGCAGCAGGCGCCGCGGGCGGCACGCGCGTGTCGGCGCCGCGTCCCGGGGAGGGGCTGTATTGCAGGCCGGTGTTCGATGCTGGGCTTAATCATGGGCGCGCTCGGTGCAGTGGCTCGGTACACGGTAGTCACGCATGC
>JAJDDR010000102.1 GCA_029260255.1 Phycisphaerae bacterium | reverse complement strand
GACATTCTGGCGCTACATTTCCCTGCGGACTTTGACCGCTGTGTCGCGTTGGCCAAGTCCGTCGCGGGGGCGGACGACGCTCGGCGTTGCATCGCCATTACGGAGGGCGATTCTGAAGAAACGGTTCGCCGCGTCGTCGAGTCGGGGTGCTGGGGGTGGGTGATCGAGTCAGCGCCGCCGAGAGACTACCGCGACGCGATTCTGCGCGTGGGTTCGGGGCGCCTAGCGTATCCCGCACACATCGTTGACAGAATCCAGACGACGGGGGGTCGCATGACGCTCGTGCCGCGGCATGCGATCGCTGTCGAGCGTCTGACGGCGCAGGAGCTTTCGGTGGTCAAGCTTCTCGCCGATGGATCGACGACGGCCGCCGTCGCGGACGCGCTGGGAGTTACGCTCAGCGCGACTCGGCGTCTCCGAAGGCGGATCATGAAGAAGCTCGACGTGGAAAACTCCGCTTCGCTGGTTCGTCTTGCCGTTCGGTCGGGGCTGGTGCAGCCGTAGGTTTCGCGACTTGCGACTCGGCGCGCTGCGGACGGCGCAGCGTGGTGTCTCAGGAACGACGACTTTCTCCGGACCGACCGTCAGGGAGCGGTTTTGGACGCGTCTCCGTGCGTCCCCTCCCTTACGGTCGGGGCTCGGAAAGACGCCATCTGCGCGAAGCACTGCGGTTGCGGTCAGTACTTTTCCGAGGTGGCGAGGTCGAAGCCTTCGTGGTCGGGGTTGAGGCGGCCTCGGCGGTACTCGGCGCGGCAGGCGTAGCAGGTGGTCACTTTGCCGACTGCGAGGTAGAGGCACAAGTCGACGAGAACGGCGCCGGTGAGAACGGCGTAGGCGGCGAGGAGATTCGATCGGAACAGGATGACACTGGCGATGCCCGCGACGAGCACGACGGCGAGTCCGATTCCCTGTGGGAAGTCCTTGCGAATGAACAACTCGCGACAGCCGCAGACGGCGCAGCGGTCGACCCTGTTATGGGTACGCACAGTCTCCGTGACGTCCAGCGGGTGCGGGCGGTGGCAGCGCGGGCACTCGATTGAACCTACGGCTTCTTCCAGCGGTCCATACTCGATGATGGCCACGCACGCGTCGTTCGGGCAGTTGTATTGAATCCGCAATGCTCTGACACCCGTTCAATGACTGGCCATGAATCACGCTACAGCGGGATCCCGATCTCACCCAGGAGGTGTTGACTGCTCAACTCTCCGATGTAGACGAACACGGAGGCGAAATACAGAATTCCGGTGGCGGACTGCGTGCTCCGGAGTTTCACGCAGTCCCACACCATATAGGCGAACAGGCTGACCGCCATCAGCCCAACGGCGACGCGCAGGGAGACGATCAACCAGGCGCCGGCGATCAGGCTCATCAGTCCGCCGCCCGGTTCGGGGGCTTGTCCGGCGGTGCCGGAAGCATAGGCAATTGTCAGGCAGGCGGCCAGAAACGCCCAGCGCAGGCCGACGGCCAGCAGGAACAGCCCGCTCAGCCGCTTCAGGGGTGCGATCGTCATCCGTGTGGCGGTCAGGTAGGCGTGCCCGAGTAGCCAGGCGAGCGTCACGCTACCGATGAGCAGCGAGCCGAGAATCTGTCCCAGGGCGGTCATCGCGCTGAAATGCGCGGCGGACTCTCCCCGCAGCGCGGACCAGACGCAGCAGGATATCAGACCGAACAGCCCTCCCACGGCCGCGACGACACGGAGCAGCGACATCCGCGCTTCCATGATCGGCGCGATCACGATGACCACTGCGGCCGCGAGTGCCGCGGCGAGCGCCGAAGCACCGCCGACGGTCGGCCACCCGCCGCTCGCAATCGGCCCGCGCATGATGCTCCACACGCCGACGCCCACCGAAGCAGCGAACGCGACGACTCCGATGAGGCGTACCCAGCGGTGGGCGACCGCTTCGATACGGCTGACACTCAACACGACGAGCATCCCGCCCGCGAGGGAACAAAAGAAAGTCGGTACCATGCCGCAGAATATGGTAGCCCCGCGCGCGACCGGCGGCTACTCGCCGATCAGAAGTGCTTCGAGCTTGTCCATCTCGCAGTCCCAACGGAAGTGGTCGCGAACATGGGAGTGGGCGGCCTCGCCCATCGCGGACCGCCGCTGCGGGCTCTTGAGGAGTGCGACAAGGTCATGGGTCATCTTGCGCGGGTCATCGGCGACTATGAAGTGTCTGCCGTCGACGGCATCGATGCCGGCGGCGGCGTGCGAGGTGAGGACGACGGGTCTCGACGCGGCCATGGCTTCGAGCACCTTGTTTTGGACGCCTCGCCCCATCCGAAGCGGGGCAACGCTGACGGCGATGTCTTGCAGGCTCCCGCGCACGTCATCGACCCGGCCGACGACGCGAATGCCGTCGCGGGCTGACAGGGCTTGTACCTCGCGCGCCGGCGAGCGTCCGACGATGTCGAAGGTTGCGTCGGGAACGCGGCGTCGGATGTCCGGCCACACGCGGTCGGCGAACCAGCAGACGGCGTCGACGTTGGGGCGGTAGTCCATCTGCCCGACGAAGCCGACGCGGTGCGATTCGTCCGTGGCGGTGCCATCCGCGTCGTCCCCGGCGTCTACGCCGTTTCCGACAACGCGCAGTCGTGCTCTTGCCTTTGGATCGGTGACGGCCTCCGCCTCGGCGTCGGTGACAACAGTGCAGGCGTCGAAGGTCGAAAGCCAGTGGTGCTCGCGGACGCGCAGTCGCCTCGCCTCGACGCCGTAGGCCCACCGCCTCAACCCGGTGCTCTGTTCGGCGTACCAGCGCCACTTCTGACTGTCGAGGTCGCAGAAGTCGAGGACCTTGCGTCGGGCGTTGAGTGCGTCCGCGTACGGGGCCATCCCGGAGGAAAAGACGAGCACGGCGTCGAACGTGACCTCGGCGGACCAGGCGCGCAGCGCGTGGCGCATCCGTGCGTTGGCGCAGTAGCCTTCGGTCAGCGAGCCTCCCGTGACCAGTCGGAGCGCTCCGCGTAAGGCGGCTTGTCTCGGGGAGAGTGGAATGGCGGCGACGCGGCGGCAGAACACGCGAAGCGCCTCGACGTACTTTAGATCACTCGGATCATCCACGAAGCACGCACACCACACGTCGTGTCGGTTCGACAGATGACGCACCTGATGATAGGAGCGGATCTTGTCGCCTTTGTCGGGCGGGTACGGAATCCGGTGTGCGATGTGGAGTATGTTCATCGGCGTCTCAGCCCGGGATGTGCCGTGACAACCACGCCCCCAGCGGTCGCGTGATCGCACCGGGAAGGAGCGGCCACACGCGCCGCGCCAGCTTGAACCTCGGGCTGGTGGGCGTCAGGTCGGGACGGACGCGACCGGCGGGGCTGTACGCCTGGTATTGCAGGGTTTGCGGCGAAAACCCCTGGTTCTTCTTGAAGTCGCAGGCGCCGACGTTGTCCCGGCGGGATCGGCCGAAGTCGAAAGTGTGACACCCTTCCGTCACCGCGCGCTCCATCGCGGTCAGGTAGATGAAGTTGTAGACGTTCAAGTCCTTGGCGCGTTCGTCGGC
>JAJDDR010000101.1 GCA_029260255.1 Phycisphaerae bacterium | reverse complement strand
CGTTGATGACGGCGACCTTGGCGCCCTCGGCAGCGTCATCGAGTGTCACGTCGTGACCCACCTTACCGGCGCAGGTGAGTTGCCCGGCCTTCATCGGCAGTTGGCCGCTGGTCAGCACGACGTGCCCGCTGCGCATGGCCGGAATGTAGCTCCCGACCGGCGCCGCCACGGCGGGCAGTGTCACTCCGAGTCTCTCAAGATTCTGCGACGGTGTCATTGGCCTGTTCCGTTGCGGGTTCGGTGGCTTCAACATCAGCGCCGGTTTCATCCTCGCGCTCGGGCTCTTCGCTGGACGGTTGGCGGGTGGAACCCGCCCTACCCTCTGCGCCGGCATCGGAATTGGCGGTAGATTCAACGCTCTCATCGTCGGCGCGAGCGGCGAAGGGGCGGTCGGCGTCGGACTCGTCGAGTTCATCGAGCGGCGTCACATCGACCAGGTGAATGGTGATGGGTCCGAACTGCTGGTCTTGCGTGACACGAATGCGCCGCTGGCGGATGAGCTCGAGCAGAGCGAGGAAGAGCCCGATCATCTGGATTTTGGTCCGACCGCCGAAGACGTCTTCGAACAACTGCGACCCGTCGTTGTGTTCGAGGGAGTCGGTGATGTCGGCCGCGTGCAGCGCGATCGGCGTGTCGTCGACCACGACCTCGTGGATCGGCTTGCCCTTACCGGTCGCCTCGAGCAGACCGGTGAAAGCGTTCATCAGTGTCCAGATGCTGCAATCCTCGATGTCCATCTCCTCGCCGTCGCTGGGCAGGCCGCCGGGTCGAAGCGGATAGCGCAGCGCCTGCACCTGGCCCGCGGTGTCAAGTTGGAGGGCGGCGTCCTTGATGCTCTTGTAGGCGAGCAGTTGGCGGACAAGTTCAAGACGGGGGTCCTCGAAGTCCTCCTCCTCGTCATCGATCGCGAGATGCCGCGGGAGCAGGGCTCGCGACTTGATCTCCATCAGCGTGGCGAGCATCACCAGGAAATCGCCGACCGAGTTGGGATCGACCGTCTTGATGATCTCGACGAACCTGATGTACTGCTCGGCAACGCGGGCGATGGGGATGTCGTAGATCTCTATCTCCTCCTTGCGGATGAGGTAGAGCAGCAGTTCGAGCGGACCGTTGTAGGCATCGAGATCGACACGGTATTCGTTCATCGGGTGCCCTTCGCTGAGACCATGATGCCGCAGGCTTCGCGCACGTCGTGCATGACCTCCCCGGCGATGACGCGCGCCTCGGCGGCGGCGCTGGAGAGGATGTCCTCGACCGTATCGACGTCGGACGCGAGTTTCGCGCGGCGCTCGCGAGCGGGACCGAAAATCCCCTCGAACAACTCGGCGACCCGACCCTTGGCCTCACCGTATCCCATGCCGCCGGCGCGGTAGCGTTGCGACCATTCCTCGACTTCCTCGGGCGATGCCATCAGACGGAGAAGGGCGAAGACGCTGCACCTGTCCGGCGATTTCGGTTCCTCGACCGGAGTGCTGTCGGTCTTGACGCTCATGATGCACTTGCGCGTCTTCTTGGGCGTGTCGAACAGGTCGATCGTGTTGCCGTAGCTCTTGGACATCTTCTGTCCGTCAACGCCCGGCACGATCTGGGCCGCGTTGAGTCTCGGTTCGGGGCGGACGAGGACTTCGCGGTCGTACTTGTTGTTGAAGTAGCCGGCCATGTCCTGGGTCATCTCGATGTGCTGCACCTGGTCCTTTCCAACGGGGACCGTGTTGCTGCGATAGATGAGGATGTCGGCGGCCATCAGAATCGGGTAGCACATGAGGCCCATCGACGGCACGACGCCCTTGGCGACCTTGTCTTTGTAGGAGTGTGCCCGTTCGAGGAGGCCTCGCCCGGTCACGGTGGACAGAATCCAGGCCAGTTCGGTTACCTCAGGCACGTCGGACTGACGGAAGAGCAGGGCTTTGTTGGGATCCAGGCCGAGGGCGAGGTAGTCGAGTGCAACGTCGAGGGTGAGCTGCCGCAGGAGGGCGGCGTCCTGGACGGTGGTGAGTGAATGGTAGTTGGCGATGAAGTAGAGCGCGGAATCCTCCCCTTGCAGCTCGATGTGCTGTTTGACTGCCCCGAGATAGTTGCCCAGGTGCAGTTTTCCGCTCGGTTGAACGCCAGAGAGTACCCGCATGAGAATCCTCCAGCCCGAACGTACGCCGTAGGGTCGGAATCTGTCAAGGCGGGGGGAGAAGGAACGATTGCACCGGGTGTGACCATTGATTGTGGCATGCCAGGGGTAGGGCGGGTTCCACCCGCCTTCTTCCTCGGTTGCGGCGGGTAGAACCCGCCCTACGGCATGTCCCTGACCAACGATGCCACAGAGAATGGTCACACCCGATTGCACCGCAGACGCCGGACCCCCTTTCGCAAAGGACTCCAAGTCTGCCTTTACGGACGCGAAATCGAATCCGCGGGCAAGGTCCGGGTTGTAGGCGGGTGTGCCATTTTGGTAAGATGGCTCGGAGTGTCGGTCATCTCACCGTTGGCCGAGTCTTCAGGTGAACTCGCGGGCCGTCCCTTGCGACGAATGGCAAGCTGCTTTCGGAGGAGTCCCCATGTGTAGAGCGTACGTCTCAGGAATCACTGCAGGTGTTTTGGCACTTGCCGTCGGGCTCAGCGGCGCATCGGCCGGAGCGCCGTCGGCCGGTCGGATTTCGCAGGACACCGGCACGTCCTCGGCCCATCTGGGCGAGCAAGCGCGTTACGGCGACCCGATCCCCGGTTTGACGCCGGAGCAGTTGGCGCTCTTCACTGAGGGACGCGACCTGTTCAACGTGATTCACACCGTCGACACCGGACTGGGACCGATCTTCAACAAGGAAGGTTGCGGGCTGTGTCACAACGCGGGCGAGGAGCCGCTCAACGCCGACGAGGGGATAGGCGGCGCGGGCTCCGAGACAGTCACGCGCTTCGCCCGGTTCATCGGCAAG
>JAJDDR010000011.1 GCA_029260255.1 Phycisphaerae bacterium | reverse complement strand
CGCTCACATACTACGATGGCGTCGAGTTCAAACTCTCCCGAGCGTGGGGCGCGCTCTTGTTCGATACAGAACTGCCCACCAGCGTCGACGAAGCCGTTGCCAACGGCACTCTCGACGAGAGCTGCTTGGTCGCCCATGGCTTTTACGGCGGCGGGGGTGATAACGTGGAAGCTTGTCTTGACAGCATGCACGTTCTGATGAACCACGTTACGACGCCCGTGTTCCTGGCACCGCAACTTCACGACTTCAAGGTCAGGGCGACACCACTGCAGAGTTTTACCCGGATGACCGAGTCCTTCGATGACCTTGGCTACTTGCCGGATGTCGGGAGCGCTTGCGGCTCGCACGACGAGAACTTCGCATGCTCTGAGCAGTCTCAGTGTCCTGACGGCGCTTTGCCGTGCGACACACACTACACGCTAACTCCCGAATACGACCCCATCGATTTCGCCGAGCGGGTCCGGGCGATTGTGCGAGGCGCTGCGGACCGATCGACCGGCATGCCGGAGGAGAGTCCCGCCGATGCGCAGGCCCCGGTCGGACACGCGGTCTTCGCGCCGGAGTGGGACACGCACTCCGGCTGGGCGGACCCGGAGAAAATGGCCTATCGAATCTGCGACGATACGGAGACCGGCGACTGCGCCTGGCGGAGCGCTCCGCTCTGGGCGGCGCTGAGGTCATGGCTGGAGCTCAACGCGACAGTCATCTGTGTGGAGCAGGACGAACCGGGCGCCGACCCGAATCGCCCGTTGACGTCTTGGTCGGAAACAACACCGGGGCCGCTGCTCGACAATCGCTGCGGGTTGCCGCCCGGATAGTCGTTCCGGCAGGGGCCTTCGATAGTGTAGATGCAAACACAGGAGCGAAACATGCGAATCGGTGTGACAATAGCACTGCTCACCATCGGGTCGGGCATCAATGTCCTGGCGGATTCGATCCCCGGCGACTGCGATAACAGCGGCGTATTGGATCTCACAGATTTCGCAGGCTTCGTGGTGGCTGCCGAGGGCTTGGGCTGCGGAGATTCTATCGACTGCCGCTGCTACGACCTCAACGATGACGGGTGCGTGGACCTGGCGGATTTCGGAGCCTTGCAGGATGCATTCGGCAGCGCGCAGGATACGTCCGGTCCGCCGCCGAGCAACATTTTCGTCATGCAGCTTGCGGATTACCACGAGCGGTGCCCTCTCGCGGACGGGGGTGACGGGGTCTGCCACATCGGCGACCCGTGTTGCCAGACGCAGACCGGTCCGCCGGGAACGCCTTGCGATGTTCTCCAGCAGCTCTGGATTCAGAGTTGCGACGGGAATGAAGACGGGCTGCGTGATCGGCGCGCCGACTTGGATACGCTCGCGGAGTGGAATGACTTCTTCTGGGAACCCGACGACGCGTGCAACCTCCTGGCGAGGGAACACTATCCACACACCCAGACCGACAGGCCGTTCACGCGGCATTTCATTCCAATGTGCACGGACGGTTCAACTCCGCCCAAAGGGACGACTGTCTGCCTGGACGGCCAACCCATCATCCAGTGCACTGACGGCACGCGTCCCGTCTTCCATTATCACCCCGGCACGACCGATCGCTGGATCATCAAGATCCAAAATGGAGGAACTACCTGTCATGGCGAATCCGCCGATTGCTGGAAGGATGCCGATCGAGCGGCCTTTTCCAGCGCTTGGTCCCAAAACCGCGCCACCAGGACGTTCACGGGGCTTTACGGACCTTCTCAGGGGTCACCGTTTGCGTCTTACAATCGCGTCATCATCGACAAGTGCGTCGGCGATCGCAACTGCGGCTCTAACACGCTTCCGCTCCAGGAATTCTTCGCCGACGACGGCACACCCATGGGCCAGGGGCCGGCCTACTTCCACGGCTACCGCGAAGTGCAGGCGCTCCTCGCCTATCTGACCGTCTGGGACCAGGGCAACACACTCACGCCCACCAGCCAAATCGCGATCGCTGGGCATTCAGCCGGTTCGCACGGGCTCTACATGTACATCGATCGTTTGGCCGAGTTCATCCGTCACGATCCGTCCGATGGGCAGCCGGGAATCGGTTTGACCGGCGCTGACGTCCGCTTGCTCGCCTCCGGCATGGTTCGCCAGTCCGTCGAGGCGGAGAACCTCGTCAACGACCCCTCACGAGACATCTTCTTTTGGAACGAGTACGCCCCGCTTGCTTTCGATGCACACATCATCGCGCCGCTCAGCACGGACGGACCGCACGCCGCCAACGGCCGCTGGTACTCGTCGCTCGTGCACTACGATGGGGACGAATTCAAGCGCTACCGCGACTGGGGGGCGTTGCTGTTCGACAGCGACACTCCCGCCACTGCCCATGAGATAATCGACGTCGCCACGCTCGACGAGAGCTGCTTTCACGGACACGGTCTGCGCGGTGGTGTCGGGGACAACCTGGAAGCCTGCCTCGACAGCATGCACGTTCTGATGAACCACATCAGCACTCCGGTTTTTCTGTCGCCGCAACTGTACGACCGCGTGGTCAGAACAAAAGCCAGGCACACGAGAATCTCCGACTCCTTCTTCAATCTCGGCTACATGCCCGATCCCGGAAGCTCCTGCGGCTCGCACGACGAGAACTTCGTGTGTGCCGAGCAGTCTCAGTGCCCCGGCGGTGCCGAGCCATGTGACATGCTGCACATGAGAGACTCTGAATACCACGCCCTCGATTTCGCCCGACGCGTCCGGGCGATCACCCAAGGCGTCGTAGACCGTTCCACCGGCATGCCGGAAGAAAGCCCTGTCGATGTCCAGGCCCCGGTCGGCCATGCCGTCTTCGCACCGGAGTGGGACACGCACGACAATTGGGAGCAGCCGGAGAAGATGAACTACCAGATCTGCGACGATGCGGGCGCGGGTGACTGCGCCTGGCTAAGCGCTTCCCTCTCTGCTGCGCTGAAGTCATGGCTGGAATACGGCGCGACCGTCATCTGCGTGGAACAGGACCACCCCGGAACCGATCCGGATCGCCCCCTGACGTCTTGGTCGGAAACCACGCCCGGACCGCTCCTCGATGACCGTTGCGGCCTGCCGCCGGGGTAGCCGTTCGCGCACGGCTCATCGATCATGTGGGTGCGAACACAGGAGTGAAACATGCGAATCGGAATGACGATTACACTGCTCACCATCGGGTCGAGCATGAATGCCCTGGCGGATTCGATCCCCGGCGACTGCGACAACAGCGGAACAGTCGATCTTGTAGACTTCGCAGGGTTTAGCTTGTTCGCCGAGAGGCCCGACTGCGGAGGTTCCGGCGACTGCCGCTGCTACGACCTCAACGATGACGGGTGCGTGGACCTGGCGGACTTCGGAGCCTTGCAGGTCGCATTCGGCAGCGCGCAGGATACGTCCGGTCCGCCCCCGAACAATATCTTCGTCATGCAACTTGCCGATTATCACGAGCGGTGTCCTCTCGCGGATGGGGGTGACGGTGTCTGTCACGTCGGAGACCCGTGTTGCCAGACTCAGGCCGGTCCGCCTAACACGCCCTGCGATGTCCCGCAGAATCTCTGGGTCCAAGTGTGTGACCTGAATGCCGACGGTGAGCGAGACTTGCACGCCAATCTGGATACACTCGCGGAATGGAACGACTTCTTGTGGGAGCCCGACGACGCGTGCAACCTATTGGCCAGAGAACACTACCCGCCCGCGCCGGCGGATGACTTCTTCACCAGGCACTTCATTCCGATGTGCACCGACGGATCGACGCCGCCCAAGGGGACGACAGTCTGCCCCGACGGCCAGCCGATCATACAATGCACCGACGGCACGCGTCCGCTCTTCTATTACGACGCGGGTACATCGGACCGCTGGATCATCAAGGTTCAAAACGGCGGAGACGCATGTTTGTTTGATTGCTGGGCGGATGAGGATCGCGTCAGCTTTTCGAGCGCGTGGGGCAAGAACCGCGCCACACGGACGTTTACTGGTTTGTACAAACCGTACCAAGACTCTCCGTTCGCGCCGTACAATCGCGTCATCATCGACAAGTGCGTCGGCGACCGGAACTGCGGTTCGAACACATTGCCTTTGGCCGATCAATTCGACGACCAGGGCACGCCGATGGGCCAGGCAGAGGTTTACTTCCACGGCCATCGCGAATTGCGGGCTTTGCTGAAACACCTCACCGTGTGGGACGAGGGCAACCGGCTCACGCCCGACAGTCAGATTGCCATAGCAGCACATTCGAACGGATCGAACGGGATGTACATGTACATCGATCGCATCGCGGATTTCATCCGCCACGACCCATCCGACGGGCAACCGGGTCTCGGGCTGACCAACGCCGATGTCCGCGGGCTTGCCTCCGGTTATGTCCGCCCGTCGGTCGAAGCGGAGAACCTCGTCAATGATCCCACGCAGGACATCTTCGCCTGGAGCGACTACCAGACATCCGCCTTCGATGATCACATCATAGCGCCTTTCAGTACGGGTGGACAGGAACCAGCAGACGGGTTGTGGTATTCGTCACTCGTGTACTTCGATGGAATCGAGTTCAAGTGGAGTCGGAACTGGGGTGCTCTGCTATTCGACAACGGGGTACCATCCTCAATCGATGACATCGTCGGCGTCGCCACGCTCGATGAGAGTTGCTTCCGCGAGCACGGGTTCAACGGTGGAGGCGGAGACAACGTCGAAGCCTGCCTCGACAGCATGCACGTGTTGATGAACCACATCACCACGCCGATGTTTCTATCGCCGCAACTACGCGACCACGTGGTCAGGCATACGGGCCTCCTTAGTCATACGAAGATAACGAATGCGTTCTCCGATCTCGGCTATGTTCCGCATCTGGATAGTGTCTGTGGCTCACACGATGAGAACTTCCCCTGCGTCGAGCAGTCTGCGTGCCCGGACAGCGTGTTGCCGTGTGACACGACGTGGACGAAATCTGCCGATTACGCCCCGATCGACTTCGCCGTCCGCGTCCGAGCTGTCGCACGTGGCGCCATGGACCGATCGACCGGAATCCCCGAGGAAAGCCCGGCAGACGTTCAGGCCCCGGTCGGTCACGCCGTCTTCGCGCCCGAGTGGGACACGCACGACAGTTGGGAGAAACCGGAGAAGATGGACTACCAAATCTGCGACGACGCAGGTCCCGGCAACTGCGACTGGCGCAGCGCACCGCTCTGGGCCGCGCTCAAGTCATGGCTCGAATACGACGCCACCGTCATCTGCGTGGAGCGGGACGAGCCGGGCACCGATCCGGACCGCCCATTGACACCATGGTCGCAAACTACGCCGGGCGCGCTCCTGGACAGCCGCTGCGGCCCACCGCCCGAATAGTCGTACGCGTACTGCGCCACAATCAGCGTAGCGATCGCCATACCGCAGATCCTTGCGAGTGCATCATCGCTATCGTCAGTGAGATTGTTCGACGCTGCGAGCAAGCCCGGTTCGTGGCAACCATGATCCCGCAAGCGGTAGTGTTCAAGATGCCCAAGCCCGACGACGTCGCAAAGATGCTCCGGGCTGACCTGGATGCAGCTGGTATCTGCGAGCGGGACGACGCGGCGCGCGTCGTGGATATTCACGCCCTTCGGCACACGTTCATCACGAGCTTGGCAAGCGGCGGCGTACACCCCAAGACGGCTCAGACGATGGACCGTCACAGCACGATCAGCCTGACGATGGACCGCTACACGCACACGATGCGTGGCGAAGAGGCCGCGGCACTGCCGACCCTGCCCGACTTATCACCCGCATCGCGGGAAGTGGCGAAGGCGACCGGGACACACGATGCATGCGCCGACGAGAAGTGTTGCACCAGTGTTGCATTGACCACCCCTGGCGGCACCCGTCGGTCACTGTCGGCCAAGGGCGGAACGACACCGGTGGCGGGCGAGACCGGTAGATCACGTCAATGCACGCAAGTTCCGAATCGAACGGTGGTTAGTGACGGATCGTGTCACTCTGTGTCGCCTACTGGCAGGGAAAAACGGAGAGGGGGGGATTCGAACCCCCGGTACCGGTGTGACCCAGTACGACGGTTTAGCAAACCGTTGCTTTCAGCCGCTCAGCCACCTCTCCAAACACTTTATCCATAAGCACTTACGTTCATATCACCGACGTGCGCACTTGCCGACGACAACCTTGACGACAACCTTGGTCGATGGTAAGCTCCTCTTGGACTTGGTTGGAGCACCCTTGAATCATCGCGGCAAATCGTCATGGCGAACGCAAAAACAAGGCCGAAGAAACCGTATCCATCGTTCCCGTTGACCCCACACGCGAACGGCCAGTATTGCAAGAAAATTCGCGGCAAGGTGCATTTCTTCGGCGTCTGGGCCGAATCGCAAGCTGCACTGGATCGGTACCACGCCGTTTCTGCAGACCTGCACGCGGGCCACCAACCTCGGAACCTATCACGCGGCGAGCCGACGGTCAAGGATGCCTGCAACGCCTTCCTCAACTGGCAGAAGGATAAGCTCGACGCTGGTGAAATCGGGCTCCGATGGTTCGAGGATTGTCGGAGCATCCTGACCGAGTTTGCAAAGGCCGTGGGCAAAGGCTGCGTCGTCGATGACTTGCAGGCAACCGATTTCCAGGGATATCGAGCGAAGCTGGCGAAGCGTCTTGGTGTTCATGCCCTGCGACGGCACATCACGGCGATCAAGGGCGCGTTCAAGTACGCCTACGATATGGACCTCATCGAGCGCCCTGTCAGGTTCGGCCGAGGGCTCGATGCTCCCACCGTTGCCCAGGCACGAAGAGCGAAGCAGAAGGCGGAAGCGGCTAACGGCAAAAGATTGTTCACGAAGGACGAGCTGGTACGGCTTGTCGCGGAGGCCGATGAAGGAGACCTTAAAGCAGCAATCCTGCTCGGAATAAACGGTGGCTTCGGCAACACAGATTGTTCAACGCTCCCGCGATCAGCAGTTGATTTCGGGACCGGTGTGATCTCCTATGCCAGGCCGAAGACAGGTGTGCAGCGTGTGGTTCCGGTCTGGCCCGAAACCGTGCAAGCCCTTCAACGCGTCTTAGCCCATCGGCCAACACCGGGTGGCGAAGAAGCCGCGAAGCTCGTGTTTCTCACGCCACGCGGTAATCCCCTTGTGAGGCAGGTCACCAAGACGAACGATGAAGGTGTCACAACCGTAACCAACATCGACGCGCTCCACGCGCGATTCGCTTCTCTCCTCAAATCGCTCGGTCTCAAGCGACCAGGGATCGGGTTCTATACGTTGAGGCACACGTTCAGAACATGGGCTGACGAATCGCACGATCAGCATGCCATCCATCGCATCATGGGCCACGCCATCCCCGGGATGAGCGGCATCTACGTTCAAGAGATCGGGCTGGATCGACTTCGTGCCGTAGTCGGACACGTTCGAGAGAAGCTCTTCAGCCAATGAAATCGCGTGCCGGTCTGTGCCGATCCCGACGCCGCGATCGATGTCCGTATTGATCGGGCACCTTCGTGTCTTGGAGCAAAAACTCCTCGATCCACCCGCGCCGAATCCGATACCGGCATCGCCGGCCACTGCTATTGGGAGTCCGGAGCTGCGTAGCTCTCAGTCGGCCGGAAGCAACTAAGCGTTCGTAAAGAAATAATGTATACTATCGGCGATTTCTTGCCGATAGTGGGATAGTGATCGATGAGCCCGCGATACGCAAGAGGTATTTGTTGCTCCAGGCATCGATGAACGAGCGTGGGCGGCGGCTGTGGGCGGCGG
>JAJDDR010000002.1 GCA_029260255.1 Phycisphaerae bacterium | reverse complement strand
ACCCGCGCGATCGGCGCGCGCGTCTACATTACCGCGGACGGACGCACGCGCATGGCGACGGTCGGCGCAACATCGTCCTATTTGTCTCAAAACCAGATGATGCTTCACTTCGGTTTGGGTGAAGCGAAGAATGTTGAAACGGTCCGCATTGTCTGGCCTGACGGGCAGGAGGATACACACACGGGGGTGTCGGCGGATCGGCGCGTTCGTTTCACGCACGCTCCGACCTACCCGATTCGGCCGGCTGCCCGGTCCGCCCCCGGCGCGGCGGCGGAAACGACTTCGGCGGACTCACAACCGGGTTCTTGATCGAGGAGAAGGAAGAATGCACAAGGGGACTCACAAGCAACGGACTTGCTGGCGCGTGTTGGGCGCCGCGTTGTCACTGATGGTGACCGTTGGCGCTGGCGCGGAGCAGCCCACGGTGCCGTCTCACGTCGCCGGCGCGTCCGCGTCGGACGGACCGTCGGTCGCGGCGCAGTATGTCGCGGACCACCCCGAGTTACTCGGACAGGATCCCGGCTGCGTCTCATGCCACAGCGACATCGAGAACGCGACGGAAAACATGGGCTTTGCGCTCAGTTGTGTCATGTGCCACGGCGGCGACCCCATCGCAACGGTGAAGGACGAAGCCCACGTGCTGCCAACGCTTCCGGTCATCATGGACAAGACATCGCCGCCGCTGGACTACGACCTCCCCTACCAGCAGTTCGTCAACCCGTCGAACCTGCGCGTGGTCGAGGGCACCTGCGGTATGTGCCATCCGTGGGAGGTGGAGTTGATCATGAAGAGCATGATGACCTCCACCGCCGGGCACTTCTCCGGCGGGCTCTATCAGAACGGCACCGTCGACACGCAGACGCCGCTCTACGCCAACTACCCGGTGGCTGATAAGGACGGCGTCATCCCCACGGAGTTGGGCGCCGTCGAATCACTTGATGCACTGCTGGAGTTCGACCCGGCGGCCGATCCGAGCCTGGCGTCGACGCACTACGCGGCGGTGCCCGCTCAGGCGTGCGCCAGGTGTCACTTGTGGTCACGCGGCAAGGGCTACCGCGGAGCGGAAGGACAAGACGGCGTCTACCGCGCCGACGGGTGCGTCGCCTGCCACATGCCCTACGCCAACGACGGTTTATCACTGAGTGCCGACGCGCTGATCGATCACGCAGAGACGGGGCACCCGAAGTACCACCGCGTCGTACGCAACCCCCCCACCGAGCAGTGCCTGCACTGCCACCATCGGGGGGCGCGCATCGGGCTGAGTTTCACCGGTCGGGCACAGATGCCTCCGGACCTGCCCTCCGGACCGGGTGTTCCCGGGACCACGGACGTCCGCTTCAACGGCAACTACCACTACGTCGACGCGGAGACGAATCCGCCGGACATCCACGACGAAATGGGGATGCACTGCATCGACTGTCACACCAAGGGCGGCGTCATGGGTGACGGCAATCTGTGGGGACACATGGATCAAGCCACCAAGATCAGATGCCGCATGTGCCACGGCATGCCCGACGCCCGCGGCACGCTGATCGATCGCGACGGCTATGCCCTTCGCCATGTCTCTGAGGGGTTCGACGGTAATGTCCACCTCCGTTCGAAGGTGACCAGCGAGGACCACATCGTGCGGCAGGTACAGGATCTCGTGAACCCGATGAGTTCGGAGTTCAACCCCCGCGCGGCCTGCTCGATGGACGGAAACCACTTGAAAGAGGAAGGCGGACTGGAGTGCTTCGCCTGCCACAGCTACTGGACGCCGAACTGCTTCGGCTGTCACTTCGAGCGTGACGAACGCTTCATGGGCCTCAATCTCATCACGCGCGAAGAGGAGGTCGGCAGAGTGAAGACCAACAACAAGGTGTTCGAGTCGCTCAAGCACTTCTTCCTCGGTCCGAACGCCAAGGGCAAGATCAGCCCGTACATCGTCAGTTGTCACCCGATCGCGGACGTGACCGCGCCGGACGGGTCGAAGATCCTCGACATGGTCATGCCCCAGACAGCCAACGGTAAATCCGGACTGGGACACAACCCAGTCAACCCGCACACCGTGCGCGGGCGTAATCAGGTGCGTACCTGCGCCGAATGCCACCGCTCGCCGCCGTCGCTCGGGTTCGGCTCGGGCAACTACGCGCTGGCCCGCGACTTCGCGTTCGTCGCCGCCGCCGACGGCGTTCGCGTCTTCGACCGGCGGACCGATCCCGCGAACCCCGATCTCGTCGGAACGCTCCCGACCGGCGCGCCGCACGCCATCGCGACGGTGCCTGACATCGTCGAAGGGGTGGCCAACTTCCTCTACGTCGCTGCCGGCACGGCCGGCGTGTACATCTACGACATGGGCGGTGGGTTCCCGATTCCGCCCACGACAATGATCGACGGCATCAACGCGATCGATGTCGCGCGCGTGGCGCGTTACGTCTACGTCACCGTCGCCGGGGTCGGAATCAACGTCTACGACAATGCGGCCCCGCTGTCGGTCACGCTGGTCGGCAGCGTGCCTATTCCGACCGCGGTTCGCGCCGTGCCGTGGGGCATCCATTTGTTCGTGCCCGCGGGCGAGGACGGGCTCTACGTTCTCGATATTTCCGACCACAACAACCCGCGCGTCGTCGGCCACCTCGCGGGCATGAACGCCGTCGACGTCAGACTCTACGCCCACTTCCAAATGGGCCGGCATTTCGCGGCGCGAGCCTATGTCGCCGACCCGGACTACGGCGTTCGCGTTGTTGATCTGCTGCCCAACTTCGATGAGCCGCTGGTGGTCGGCGGAATCCCGCTGATCGGAGCGCAGGGTCTGGACACGTACTCGGCCTACGTCGACGCCCATGACACCGTGCCGTCCCGCGAGCACGACTATCTGTACGTCGCCGCCGGCGCGGCGGGGCTTCACGTGTTCGACATTACCGTGCCCGACGCGATCACCGGGGTGGCCGCGCTCACCAACCTCGGCGGGCACGCGATGGACGTCGATGTCGCCAGTGAGATGACGCCACCGGGCGTCGACGACTACGCCCTGGTGGCCAACAGCGACCTCGGGCTTCAGGTGATAGGCGTCAGCGACCCGCAGAACCCCGTGTTCCTCACGACCGTAGCGGCCGCCGGCGCCTCGCGCGTCATGGTCGAGGTCCAACAGATGGACCGTTTCGTCGACGAGATGGGCGAGCAACTCAAGGAGAACTCGCATCCCGGCATCACGCTGATGTCGCGGCATGACATTGTGCGACTGCTGTCCATCGACATCACGGCCGACTGCCTGACGCCGAGCGATTTTGATGGCGACTGGACGGTGGACGTTATCGACTTCGCACACTTTTCCGCGTGCGTCACCGGCCCCGACGGCGTCGCGTCGCCGGGCTGCAGTGTCGCTGACGCCGACCACGACGGTGACGTCGACTTTGCCGACTTCGCCGCGATGCAACTGACGTTTTCCGGACCCTAGTGTTCCGACACGCGTCATTCGACGGGACGGGACGGGATGAACCGAGCCGCAACCGTAAGGGAGCGAATGTGCGGAAGACACCGATATCGCAGTCAACCGCTTCCTCACGGGCGCGGCTCGGATTACACATCGATTCAGGTGTGCCGCGACACTGGCCACCTGTCGGCAGGATGAACATGCTCAGGAAGTTAAACCGTAACCACCTGCACGCACTGGTCGGCGGACTTCTGCTCGCCGGTCTGGCGTGCGACGGCGTCTTGACCGGACTGATCCGCACCGATCCCTACAGCTTCAACGAGGACATCGAAGCGGTGCTCGCGAAGATGCCCGCCGCGGAGCCCGACCACGCCGCGCCGTACACGGGCGCGCTGGCCGTCGAGTCCGGAGTGGACATCGGCACGATGCTCATGTCCAGTTGCGGCTGCGGTTTCTGGCGGGTCTACGCGGAGTTTGGGGGCGAACGCTACCTCGCACAGATCGATTTTCCTGAATTCCCCGACAGCTTCAGCACCTTCGTCCCCGCGCTGGACGAGCCACTCGCGCTCACCGGTCGCTTCATCGAAGACGGCGAGATCGCGTTTGGCGAGTTGATCCACGCCGACACGGTGACGCGCTTCCGCGCCGAACGTCTGGAAAACGCCGCGACCACGGGCTGCCTGCTCTGCCATCTCGGCGACGACCCGCCCCGCCCATTGCCCGACACGCACACGGCAGTCACACAAGCCACGGATTGCCTCGCCTGCCACGAAACCACCGGGCACTAGCAGCACAGCGCAGAGTAAGCTCAATCCGGTCACGCTGCGAAGTCCAAGTACCTGGTTATCATGCAGAATAGGCCTGCCGGCGTTGGCCAAGCCAGTGCGATGCCCGGGAACATCGCCTCCGTTGCCGCTCGCCATCGCACGGACGCGTCATAGACGTTGCCCGCAACGCCCGGGGCCGGCACGCGATCGGGGCGACCGATAGCGGCTGGCGGACACCTGGCCTCGCGGGCGGCGAGCGTGTACACTTCGCTTCGCCAGTGACGGCTGTACGCATGGAGAATCCTGTTATTTCAGATACCGAACCATCGTCGCCTCCCGATCCACTGTCGCCTCCGGAACTCAAGAAGGCACTCAAGGCGTTTAAGAAGCGTCTGAAGCTCACGCGCATGGACGACGAGTCGAGCCTCGGCGTCGGACCTATGTCCAGCGGAAGATCCTCCGGCATCGTGGCCGTGGCACCGCCCAGTCAATACGCGCAAGCTGTGTGGGACGAGTTGGTCCGATTGGGGAAGCTCAGGTACTCCGGCCACGGGCTCTACGAGTTGATCAAGTTGTAACGCTCCGCGATCCGGCAGACCCCAAGCCCGCGCCCGCTGCCCAACCGTCTCCCGGAGCGTGTCGTGTCAGGTTGTGACACTTCTGTTGGTGCAACCGCGGTTCACGTTCATCCGCACGCAACATCATGTAGCGTCACCCCTTGTGGGTGACGAGTGTAGAAGTGACGCATACACCGCAGCGGACACGCCGCCCACAAGGGGCGACGCTACATTGGGTTGCGCCGGTTCTTCACCTGGCGTGAATAACCCGGGCTGGGCAATAGCATCCGAGATGACTGCGCCCTCGCGGCGGGGTCGCGCCGCAAAGATACGCGGGGAGCGAGCCGGGTCGGTGACTCGCTCCCCGTGCTGTTTCACACTTGCGTCATCGGACGCCGCTCGCCCGGTTTCCCGCGACTACGATTACGGCCGGGGTCGTGCCGTCAAGCGCGATCCGATCGGTGAACGACGCGACCATGAACGTCTGATCGCCGCCGGCTTCGTCGCGCAAGACGTCAACCACAAACGCACCCACGGCATCGGGCGACGCGCGGTACGTGTACGTCGCCAGGTAACCGCCGCGACGGGTGGCGACGTCGCCGCTCGACAGGCCGCTGAGCATCTGGCTCGTAACGCTGTTGAATGCGTCGAACGTGTCTTGAACCGCGCTGAAAACGTGGTCGCGCCTATTCTCAATAGCAATGTTGACCAGATCGAGGGTTCCGCGACGACCGCCCGTGGCTGCCAGGTGCAACTGGTAACTCTGCAGCGCCTCCAACGCATCGTCCACAAACACGCGTACGCTCACCTCGCCTCCGGGGCTCACCGCCCGACGGTCCGTCACGACGGACAGCGACACGGCGTCCACGATCACTGGGTCGTGCGCTTCGGGAGACGGCGTACAGGCGCATCCGTTCGCTCCCGCAAAACACGTCAGCGCGTGGTTGGCGTCGTGTATGTTGCAGAACCCGTCCGGGGCGCAGGCGCCGAATGAACCACCCGCGTCGACGTTGATCGTGTCGCATGCGTTCTCACCGGCGAAGCATAAGAGCGCGTGGTTCCGGTCGTGGATGTTGCAGAACCCATCGAGCGGGCACGCGCCGAACGAACCGCCCATATCCGCCGGCACGACCTTGGGCACACTCCCGCAATTGGGTGGCAGGCACTCCCACCACATGCAGACGTCATCGGTGACGCCGTCCAGATCGAGATCGCCGCAGTCGTCGGCTGTGTTGCATGCCTGCCCCGCGCTGACGGTAATCTCCAACGGCTGATAAGCGGCGTAGATCGGGCCGGTGCTGGCATCGTTGGCCATGCCGCTGCCGCCGTTGGGCGGCTGGCCGTCGGGAATAAACGTGAGCGTGAATGTGCCCAGCGCGTCGGTCGACGCGGTGAACTGGAACCGACCCATGTAGCCCAGCCCGTCAACCGCCATTCCGCTGCCGGGATCCATCCCCGCGAGAAACGCGAATCCCATCGGTATCCCGGTTTCGCTGTAGTACGGAGTCGGCGGCGAGCCCGCGTTGTAGAACACCCACTGCGGATCGCTGACGTCAACGTAGACCGAATCGCCACCTCCGGCGTCCGGGTTGTCCGTGTAACTCACCGACCCCGTCGCGCCGGGCATCGGTGTCGCGATGCCCGGTATCGAGATCTGATAGCTGCCGAGCAGGTCCGGCGTGGTTTCGGCCACCCAAACCTCAATCGTTGTGGTCTGCCCGGGTGCCATGGTGATGCTCGTGGGACCCGACGTGGGAGCCGAGACCTCCGAGCCCGGACGCACCATGAACACACGCGTGTTCCCGGGATCCGGCATGCACACGCCGCTCAGGCAGACGCCGGCGCCTCCGTCGCAGGGCGTCCCGTCGATGACCGTGTTCAGCGTATCGCAATTGCCTTCAGTCCCCTGTTTGTCGCAGGATGCAACGTTGCAGCCGTCGCCCGCGCCGGAGCAATCGGGCGCGCCGCCTCCGGAACAGACACCGGCCTGGCACGCCTCGCCGACCGCGCAAGGGCCGCCATCATCGCACGATGAACCGTTGGGAAGCGACGTAACGACGTCGCAGTTCCCTTCCGCCCCGGCGGGATTGCACGTGACAACATTGCAGGAATCACCAAACATCGAGCAGTCGACCGGCGTGCCGACGCACCCCGGACCGCTGCAGTGATCGTTGATCGTGCACGCGCTGCCGTCATCACACGGATCGGTGCATGCCACAACACCCCAGATCTCGACATCATCGATGTTCCAGCCGCAGTAGAGCCACGACCCGTCCGTAATGCCCATGGTCCAGCGCACGTAGACCGTCGATTGGCCATCCGCCACGCCGCCGATGTTGAGCGACTGCAAGGACCACGATGAGTCGGTCACCTCGACCGTGTTCTCCCAAACCGTAACCCACGTGCTGCCGTCGATACTGACACGCACATACGCGTGATCGTACGCAGGCTGCTCCACGCCCAGCCAGCGCCAGAAGTTCAACTTCACGCCCGTCAAACCCGAGCAGTCGATCGCGGTCGAGGTCAGGTGGTATTCGGGCATGTTATTGGTGTAGTCGCCGCTGAGGTTGTACCCGTACACGTTGCTTCCGGCGTGGCCAGCCGTGGGGTCTGGAATCCCGTGCTCCCCACCGCCACCGGTCGGCTGTCCGAACGTCCATTGGCCCTGTGTGGTCCACCCCGGATTGCTGTTCATCGGAAAGCTGTAGACCAGTACGGGAGTCGGACATTCATCGCCGGCGGGCGCGATGCGCAGAGCCCAGCTGTTCAACGTACCCGTGTCCTGCCCCGCGTGGTCCGTCACCGTCAGCGTCCAGACTCCGGTGAGCGATGACAGATCGAAGTTGGCGAGCGTACCCGGTCCGTCCGGCGCGATGCCTTCGTCGTCGTAGGTCAGCACGATGTCGTCGGCCGAGCCGCCGCTTCGGTCGTGCAATCTCACGGTCGTGCCCGATGGCGACGTCAGGTCGATCGTCAGGTCACCGATGTAGGTGTGGGTGATGTTGATGTCGACGTCTACATCACCGACGCAGTAGCTGTCGTTGACGATGATCGTGCTCGTCGTCGTCGCGTTGTCGTTGATGGGCAGAGGCGTGTCCTGCGACGGGTAGACGACTCGGCCCACGTCCAGAATGACCGTTCGGCTGGTGTCTCCACTGCCGCCGGAGAGGTTTGTGAAGGTCACCTGGCCCGTGTAGATACCCGCGGGCAGCGCGTTCGCGGCGGCGGAGTACCCGACGGTCACCGTGTCGAACACACCGGTGCCGTTCAGATTGAGCACCATCGGACCGCTTCCACCGTTCAGGGCGATCCAGGAATGACTCGCGGCCACCTGCACTGCAACGGGACTCGGTCGTTCGCTGGTCACGGTATAGACCTGTGAACCGCCGAATGGGCCTCCGACCGGACCACCTGATTCAAGCACCGTGTCCGGCTGCACGCTGAAGAGCGTCTGGCCGATCTCGACGGTATGCGCGCGGGTGTTGCCGACCCCGTTGGTGAGATCCGTAAAGACGACTTGTTCCGCGTACACGCCCGCGGGCAGGCTGTTGATCGCCGAGCCCAACGAGACGGTCACCGGTTGCGTGCCGCCGTTGCCGGGCAGCGTGCCGGCCACCGGAACGGTCCCGCCGTTGAGCAGAATGCCGAACGACGTTGTGAGAGAAACGCTGAAGCTGATCGGAGTCGGCGACGGGTTGCTCACGGTGTACACGACGGACGGATTGGTGAACGGCCCGCCCACGAGACCGACGTGCTCCACATCACCCGCCGGCGTCACGGTCATCCCCGCGCCGCTGATGGTGTCTACGTTCATCGCACCGGTGCCGCCGGGATCAAGCCAGTTCGACAGACGGGTCGACGCGCTACCACCGCCGGTCCACGACACGGAGAACCGCCCATACCAATCCGACGTCTGGCTGGTGCAGGACGCGTATCCGCCGTGTAGCTGGCCGACCACGCGATGGTCCTGGTTGAACAACGGCGAGCCCGACGATCCGGGCTCCGTAGTACCAAGGTCCCAATCGATCACACGCACGTGCGTGCCGTCACCCGGCACGCTCTCGCCGAGGTAGCTCGTCGTCGCGGTGGCGTTGTATTCAAAACTAATGCGTTTCTCATCGGTGCTGGGATGGTGGATGGTCACGGCGCTGCTCGAATCGGCACTGCTGCGATCCCATCCGGCGAATCCCACGCCCCAGGTCGGATTGGGATCGCTGTCCAACTGCACGAGGGTGAAATCCGACGCCGAGTTGCCTGCGCGGAAGAACGAACCGCTGTTGAACTCGCTCAGCGTACCGTCACCCGGCCCGCCGCTCGCGCCCCCGCCCGGCGGGCGGCACCACGAGTTCTCATAGTTCCAGTAGACCACCAGCGACGCGGCGTTTCCCGAGCCGATACCACAGTGGGACGCGGTCAGGAAGTACGGAGTGAGATCGTAGGACGTATTGTTGACCATGCCCCCGGTGCAGAACGTCCCGCCGCCCGTCGAGATGACACCAACCGTGCTGATCTCGCCGCGCCACAAGTCACCTTCCGGGCACACGACGTCCACGTTGCACGAGCCGGATCGGAGAGGATTGCCCAAGCCGCCGAATCCTCGATAGCCTATGTTGATCGACGTCAGTTCGAGTTCAAGGTCTTCAACGGCCGCGGTCGGAATCGTCACTTCCAGCACAACGCGGTCCGACGAGACCACCGGCGTCCACAGTTCTCGGTGCGTCGCGTTGTCCTCATGCGTGAATGGCCGAACGCTCTGGCTGAAGTCCTCCGCATGGAACCGGAGGCTCCCTCCGGCAGGCATGGCGTAGAGGCCGAATCCGAGGTTGATGGACATCGCGCCGGGTGACTCGATCCAGACGCGCCAGCGGCGCGTCGTTTCGTCGATGTCCTCCCAGATCCCATGGCTGTCCGGGGTGACCGACACGGGGTGTGGAATCGCGAATCTGGGCGGAAGACCATCGCGCTGCCGGTCGTCGTCTTCGCGCATCACGGCATCCAGATCGATCGGCGGTATTGTGATGACCGCTCCATCGGACCGCGCCGTCGCGCCGTCGTCGACCGGCGCACCCAACGACGCGGAAACACCTGCAACTACCAACCAAACCACGACCGGTACCGTCCATCGACTCCGATTCATAAGTGTGTCTCCCGCGGTGATGTTCGTACTGTTCAACGTGTGCGACCACGTTCTTCGGGGGGCGGCAGAGGTCCGAGCAGTGAGCAACGACGAAGGCACTGTCCGCAGAGTGCGTGACGCCCTTCCCATCCGATTCTCGTCGCCTGCGCCTTCGGTTAACATTCTACACAGTTGCCTCTGGCACCGCAAACAAATCGACGGGTTCTGATATCGCTCTTCGTGCTTACGTCACTCGGCTACTTCCTCGGTGGCGTCGCCGTTGGGCTTTACCGCCTTGCGCTCGTGCCAAGATTTGAGAACTTCGGCTTCACGCGCTCGCGAGAGGCCCGCGCGGACACCGAATTCGTAATCAGGCGCGCGCGATTCGTCGTGCCACGCGACGGTGTCGCGCGCCGTGACGGCGAGCGGGCGAAACCGCAGCCCGGCCGCGACCGCTCTCTCCGTACTCATAAGGTGGAACCCCGCATTCTCGCCCGTCGCGGGAATCCACACGGGCATCTCCTTCCACGCGGTCAGATTCTGTGTTTCGAGAAACGCTGCGTCCACCCAGGTGAACCGCGCGTCGGTGGTGAACGCACCCTTGATGCCGTACAGCATCTCGGCCATGTTGAAGCGTCCGGCCGGCGAGATTGCGTTGAACACGCCCGTGATTCTGTTCTCCACGCAGTGAATAATCCACTCGCCAAGGTCACGCACATCGATGTACTGAACAGGGTCCGACCCATCGCCCGGCGCGAGTACTTCCCCGCCGCGTGCGATGCGGACCGGCCAATAGGTGAATCGGTCCGAGCGATCGCGCGGGCCGACGATCAGCCCGGGCCGGATGTTCGTCGTTCGCAATGGTAGCGCCTTCTCCGCGGCACGCTCACAGCGCGCCTTCATGCCCCCGTAGTGAGCGATCGACTCGCGAATTGTCTTCATGGTCGCCACCGTTTCGTCCGTCAGCTCCGTCACGGGGGCGTTTTCATTCGCGTAGGGTTTGCTTGAATCCGCGTAGACGCTGACGGAAGAAACCAACACGTATTGCCGGACTTTGTCAGCCAGCATCGCGGCGGTGGCCTCCACGTGGGCGGGCACGTACGCGGTGGTGTCAATCACCGCGTCCCATTCGCGCCCCTCCAGCGCGGCGATGTCGCCGGTGTTGCGGTCGCCCTTCAGTCTCTCGACATCGGGGAACAACTGGGGATTGGTCTTCCCCCGGTTGAACAAAGTCATCGTGTGCCCGCGCCCCAGCGCCGTCTCCACCGTGGCCGGACCGAGAAAGCCGGTCCCGCCGAGAATCAGGATCTTCAGCTTCTTCGGTGCCTTTCCATGTTTCGACGGCGGGCGAGCACCGGCTTGCGACTGCTCGTTCCCGATTCCCAGCGCCGCCCCGGCGACCGCGGCGGATTTCAAGAACGCTCTTCGCGATGTCTCCATGATAGTTTTCCTTTCCTATGGCGAACCCGCGTCGAGCGGTTCGTTCGTGCCTTTTGGGGTGTTTGCTTGCAACGCAGCCATCTTCTCTTGGCGGCGGCCCAACGCCAGTGCAATGAGCACACCGACCGCCGCGAGCGGCGCCGCGATCGCCGCGATCGCCGCGAGCCCCAATCCGAGTTTTTGCAGGGCTTCAAAGAACCAGCCATGCACCAGATCGCTCCCACGGTAGACAACCGTATCGATGAACGACTTCGATTTGTACTTCGTCTCACGATCAACGACGGTGAACAGGATCTCGCGCGCCGGCTTGGCGAGCGAGAAGTTCACCGCGCGGCGTAGCACTTCAAACGTCACAAGGACGGCGAAAACGACACTCGCGCGATGCTCCGACGCGCCTGATGTGCCCGCCAACGCAACCGCCAGCGCGGCGAAACCGATCACGGTGATCGCCGGTCTCGCCAGCAGCGTGACACCGACGCCGACCCGACCGATCAAGCGAGACAGAAACAGTCCTTGGAACAGCACGGTCACGGTGTTCACTACAAGATCGACCTCGGCAAAGAACGCCGTACGTTGTGATCGATCAACGATTTCGGACCGCACGAGATGCAGCTTCTCGTAGTAGAGGAATGTCGAGCCCAGCGAGTGCAGGAATAGGAACGCGCAGATTCCCAGCATGTACCTTGATCGCACGACCGTTGCGAGACCGTCGAGTAGCCCGCCTGACAATCGCGTGCCCCTGCAGGCGTCGTGATCCGCAATCGCGGTCGGTGTTTCCTGGCGCGGGCGCGCGAAGAGCGCGTTGAGCCGCCAGAGGCATCCCGTCCCGGCGGCCAGCAGTGTGGCTGCAACGAGAACGAGATCCTGACGGTCCAGCGATGCAAGCAGTACGGTGGTAACGGCAGGGCCGGCGATTCCCCCGAGCGATCCGCCGGCGGCGACGATTCCGAAGAGACGTTTTCCCTGCTCGTTGCTGTAGACGTCGGCCATGAGCGCCCAGAACACGCTGACCGCCACCAACGCGAAAACGCTGGTCCAGACGTAGAAGGCCCTCTCGGCAAGGGTCAATCCCGGTCCCGGCGGCAGCCGAAGCAACGGATGGAAGAGGAGGATATTGCTCACGAAGAAGAGGTACACCGCCGGCAGCGCGATTCTCCGCGGCCAAACGGAGATCACCATCCAAAACAACGGAACGACCGCGAGCACGATCAGGAACACGAGCGTCCACAGCACCGAGAGCACGTCGGCGTGGGTAGCGCCGATTTCGTCACGAACGGCACGCAGGATGTAGTAGCTCGCCAGCAGAAAGAAGTGAAAGGCGGCCGACAGGCAGAGCGGCGCGGTTTCGCCCGCCCGCACGCGCAGAACTCTCCACACGAAGGGCACCGGGTCCTCCAGCTCATGTTCGTCGCGCGGGGAGTTGCTCTGATTCCGCTGATTCGTTGGCAAGGCCTCGATGCTCGGCGGCGTAACGAATACGCGACGACCGCGGGGTCACAAGTCCGCTGTTGAAATGATAGCCGTCGGAACACATCCTGCCAGACGTACGACCAGAGTACGCAGAAACATACAAACGTGTGCCGCCGGCTTGAGCGGATCACGCCAGGGCCGACACCAGAATCTTGGCAAAGACCGTGATGACGATCAGCGCGACGGGATACGCGGCCGCGTAGCTCACGATGGGAATCTCCGAATCCGTCTTGGCGGTCAGCACGCCAAGTCCCGGGGTGGACGTCATGCCGCCGCACACAACTCCCAGAACCTGGAGCAGGTTCATGCGGAACACGAAGATCGCGAGGAGTGCGCCCACCACCATGGGCACGAGCGCTACCCCGCACGAGGCAACGCAGAGAGACACCCCGTGCGAGCGAATAACGTCGCCCAGCGCGAGCCCGGCCGTCACGCCCGCGCCGGCGAGGAACAGCACAAGACCCATCTCCGTCATGAGCATGCGCGCCGCGGCCGGCAGGTGCCCCTTGATGGGACCGATGCGCCCGAAGTGCCCCAGCAACAGACCGACGAAGAGAGGTCCTCCGGCGACACCGAGCGAGAAGCTGCTCTCGCCCAAGGTCATCTGAATCGTACCGAGCACGACACCGGCGATGATTCCGACGCCGAGGGAAATGAGATCCGTCTCATCAAACGTCTTCGCGCGGTGACCGGCGCGTACGGCGAACGACTCCAGATCCTCCGGCTCGCCGACGGCATTGAGCATGTCGCCGTATTCGATCTCGTCACTGTTCTTCGGCACAAACTCGATATCGTGGCGCGTGATGCGCGTCACCGTAACCCCGAAGTTGGCACGAAGCCGGAGCGTGTCCAGCGTTTTTCCGACGATGTTCGGCGAGGTGACGACAACGCTCGCACGCTGTCCTTCGCGATCCGAAAGTAGACCCACTCTCTCATCGCGACGTCCGAGCAAGTCGATCACCGGTGGCAGCCGATACTCGCGGGCAACCAAGAGCAGTCGTTGCCCCTCAGCCAGCACCAGCCCCTTGGGTACCGGCACGAGCCGGTCATCCTTCAGGATGCGCGCCACCTGGCAGTTGGATTCCTCGATCGCGGTCAGGTTCGACAGATCGCGACCGATCACCCCGGGGTTGCACACCTCCACGAGCACACGGACGATTCGGCGTCCCTGATCTTGCTTGGACGCCAACGCATCGCCCATCTCGCTCAGTTCGGCCCGCAGCAGCCGCGGCAGGAGTTGTACGAACAGCACGACGCAGATCACTCCGAACGGATACGCGATGCCGTATCCGACCGCGACCTGCGAACCCGCCGGAAGCGCCTCCATCGCGGCCGCCAGCCCGGGTGTGCTGGTCAACGCGCCGGCAAACACGCCGGCGGCCAGGTCGGCGGGGATGCCCAGCCATAGGCTCATCAACCACGCCGTCGCGCCGCCGGTACCGACGAGCAGAATGCATATCAGCGCCAGCGATCGACCCTCTTGCCGAAACACACGGAAGAATCGCGGCCCGGCGCTGAGCCCGACGCAGTACACGAACACCGTGAGCCCCAGCGCGCCGATGCCGTCGGGAATCTCGTAGGCGAAGTGCCCCATCGCCAGCGCGGTGAAAATGACCCCGCTCGAGCCAAGCGACAGCCCGGCGATACGGACTCGCCCCAGGAGCAACCCGAGCGTGATGACCACGACGAGGGCGAGCAGCTTGTTTCCGAGCAAGAACGTGAGCATGACTTCGTTCGCCGCGTTGACGGCGCAACCCACCGTCGCGCACCCAGCGCCGCCAGCGTTGTGTTTCAGAGTCGCTGAGGATGATCCGATCCGAGCCGCGACCGTGAGGGAGCGGTTTGACACCTGAAGATGGCAGACCCCTCCCTCACGGTCGGGGCTCGGATAGAACCCCATCTGCGCGAAACACTACACCAGTCCGACCTGCGCCGCGTACGGCTATCCGCCGAGCAGGCTCAGCACGTTTTGCTGCTGGGCGTTGGCGATCGCCAGGATACTGGTTCCCGCCTGCACGAGTATCTGAGCCCGCGTCAGCTCCGTGGTTTCTTCCGCGAAATCGGTGTCGCGAATGACCGACTCGGAAGACGTCAGATTCTCAACCAGCACCTGCAACTGATTGATGTTCGGTTGCAGCTTGTTTCGCTCGAACGCTCCGAGCCGTCCACGAAGAACCGAAACCTGAGTGATCACCTCATCGATCACGTCGGATGCCGCGCTGAATTGCCCGGAGTTCAGCGCCTTCGATCCGCCGCTGCTGAGGTCGGAAAGGAACCCGACCAGTCGGTTGCCCAGCTTGTTGGCCTGCATGCTGGTGATACCGATGGTCTCCTGTTGGTTGATGTTGACGCGCGGGCCAAGTTGGTAGAGTGATCCACCGCCGGTGATGGCGAACGATGTGTTGCTGGCACCGAACGACGTGTCCAGTGTGATCTCGACATCGAGGAGGAACGAGCTCAGGTTGAGGGTGAGACCCCGGCCAACCGTCGCGGCGCCGTTGATCGTCGCCACCGCGTCCCGTCCCTCGGCTCGCTTGCCGGCCGCGTCGACATTGACACCGGCCCGATCCTGGAGTTGGAATGGACCGCTACCGTCAATCAGCGAAACGTTGACAAACGCGTCCGAACCGTAGCCATTGCTGAGGAAGACCACACCCGACGCCGTCGTAGCGTCGCCGGGCGTTGCGTAGGCGTTGGCCGAGGCAGTGACTCCGGTCGTCTCCGAGATGTTGTTGATCGCTTCGACGATCTGGTTCGTTGTCGTCGTCGCCGGAAACGACAGCGGCACGATGCCGGCCGCACCCTGAAGATCGAGATTGACGGTCTGGCTCCCCGTCGTCCCTGCCGGGAAATGCAATTCCCCCTGCAGGGCGGACTGACTCACGTCCACCGCAACGGGAATGAAGCTACGCGTACCGAAATTGCCTTCCAGCACGCTCACGTTCGCCAGTGCCGCCGTATCCACCCCGCTCGTGAAGTAGCCCAGACTTCCGTCCAGGAGTTTCCGACCCGCGAACGTCGCCGTGTTCGCGATCCGCGTGATAGAGTCGATGGCCGAGTCGATCTGAAGCTGGTTCGCATCCATCTCCGCCGGCGAAAACGCACCGGTGTTGGCCGCCTCGACGATCAGCCCCTGTATGTCCTGCATCATCGCCGAGATTTCGTTCAGCGCCGACTCGGTCGTCGAAATGACGTTGATGGCGCGCTCGGAGTTGTCGACGGCCTGCCGCGTTGCGGAGATCTCCGAACGCAGGCGCTCCGAGACGATGAGCCCGGCCGGATTGTCGGCTCCGCGGTTGATTCTCAACCCGCTCGACAACCGGCGTAGGGATACGCCCAGCGCCGCCTGATTTCGTCCAAGCTGAAAGCCGGCGTTGACGGCCGGAATGTTCGTATTGATTCGTCCCATTGGGCAATCCTCCGTGATTGTCTCGCCGGCATCGCGAGCTTGGTGCCCGCCACCACCGGCAGCGTTCTTCCGGTGCCATATTCTGTCACCGGATCGTCGCCGCGATCCATGCGGCGACGCTGCGTGGCTCGCGCGCTACGTCTTCTTGGGCGGGCGCGTGTTATTCCGTTTATTCGGATCGGACTTGGCAAGATCGTCCGGATTCATGCCCGCCGCGGCGAGATTCTCGCGACGAATTGCATCGTACACTTCCTTGCGATGCACGGGCACTTCGGTCGGTGCGGTGATGCCAAGTCGTACCTTGTCTCCGCGTATGTCGACGATCGTGATTTGCACGTCGTCGCCGATCATAATGGTCTCGTCTTTCTGTCTGGATAGCACCAACATCCTCGGTTCCTTCCTTGGCTATGCCGATGCCTCGTCAAAGTCATGCGCCGGACTCTTTGCGTCCGGTTGGGACTCGCCCTCCGGCGCACCCCGCGTCGCACGGTCTACCCCTTGGGTACCGTCCGCGCCGACGCCCCTGGCGATAATCGCATCGCACGGCTCTGTGGCATCTGTCGTTCGAACGCGCCATTATAGTTCAAGAGCCGATGTTCCCGCCAGCGGGGAGCGCTATCCAGTTCGACTCATCTCACGCTGACGCGGCAGACGCATCAGCGGGTGACGGGTCGAAAAACGCTTGTCACTCAGTACAAGCTGCCTCGCTTTCCGATTCTCCACGTTGACAACCAGCGGACCCTGCAGGTTACCCGTCAGCAGGCCGTCCACCTTGTTGACGATGATGAACACCTGCGCCGAGTCCGGATCAGCCAGGTCGATCGGGGCCAACTCCTCCGATTTGACTGGCGCCCGGTAGTCCGGAACGAACAGGCGCGGGTCACACACCACGAACGCCAGGTCCTCGCGGTCCACGGCCTGCAACCAGTAAAACCCGCTCTCCTCGCCCGTCTGGACGAGCGCGTACTCACAGACGTCAGGGAACCCGAGAATACCCCGTTCAAAGGTAATCAAGCGAGCGTCATCCACCTCCAGGGGTCCGAAACGCGACGTTTTCACGATCATCGCGAAGCTCCTATGGTCAATCCTCGTACGGTTGATCGACTGTGTGCCCCGCCGAACAATCGACAGGCCTCCGACACGCGGCGCACCTGGCAATGTGCGCTCTTGTGTGCACACGGTTCGATCCACGTGCCACCAACGGTGGACGCGCGTCTCGGGCTCCACCCGAGCGACCGCTTCATCCCCTCACCCGGCGGACCATACGCCGGATGACGGGCATTCAGATCTTCTTGCAACTCACCGACTTCGACTCATGGGCGCACGTATCACCCCAGGAAATCGAGCAGCGAGAGATTCAACAACTGCGAACCCGTCAGCAGGTTCGCCTGCAGGGCAGTCTGCGCCTGCTGAAATTGCGTGACCGCCTCCGTGTAGTCCAGATCCTCGATCTCCGAGAGAAACTGCTGCGTCGCGAGAACGGCGTTCTCCGTCTGTTCCGCACGCGCTCGAAAGGCCTCGGCCCGAGCGCCGATCACGCCGTGAACGCGCGTCACCTCCCCCGAGAACGTCACGAGTCGTTCCGCGACGATTCCGATCGCGCGCTCGTCGTTTGCCGCCAACGCTCCCTCCAACTCAATCAGCGATGAGAAAACGCCGCCGGCGCGAACCGCCCCGACATTGTCACCGAGAAGGTCGGTCTCCGGATCATCCTCGCTCTTGAGCAAACCCAAGTCGTCGACCGCGAATGCCTCAACGCTCGCGCGCCCCACCGAGAGCGCTCCATCCCCCCCACCGCTGTCCTGCAGCACGATGCCGTCGCCCGCCGCGCTCAGCGATGCGACCACACCCGTACCCGCTTCCGACGCCGCCGCGTTGATCAACTCGACGACGTCGCCGACGGTCTCGGCCGCATCGAGATTGACATCGAACGCCGTCCCGGAGCGGCCCGTCACGGTCAGATCAGCCTCGCCCGCCAACCTCTCAACGCCGCGACCGAAATTCAAAGACGATAGTGGCGTCGAAAGGTCCAACGTGCGTAGTCCGAGCGACTCCGCCGTCTTGCCGCCGTTCTCGCCGATGCTGAGGTTCACACCCGACACTTGGCTTCTGATCTCGATGCCGTCGCCCGCCTCGTTGATCCGAGCGGTGACAAACAATCCGGAAGAATTGACGCGGTTGAGAACGTCTTGAATCGTCACCGCGTCGGATACGTCGATCACGGCGCTCGCACTGCCGTTCGTGATTCTCAGCCCCCCCTCCAACGCCACGCCGTCGCCACCGTTCAGGCTCGCCAGCAGAGTGTTGGGTGTAACGCGCGGCCTCAGATCCGGAGCGGACAGTGTCGTCGTTGCCGAACCCGCATCGACCAGCCCAAGGTCCGATGCCGCCGGGCTATTCGCACCGTCTGCAAAAGACGCGTTGCCGCCGGTCGCGGTGAGCCCGCTTCCATCGATCGCAACCGTCACGGCGATGCCCGCCGATGAGGCCGCCGCGTTGATCTGGTCGACGACATCACCGACCGTGTCCGCGGTCGTAAGGTCCACCTGCACCGAGGTCCCCGCCGAGTCCGACAGGAGGATCGTTCCCTTGCGAATCCCCTCGCCGTTCGCGCCTGCGAGATCCTCCAGACGCGTCTCGGCGGTCAGTTCGGGCTCCAGCGCGACCTTTCCCGCAACCGCAGCCGACAGCGCGCCAAACAACGTATTGCCCGGGACGTTAATCGGCTCCTGCTCGAAACGGCTGACCCGCGAAAGTACGTCCCCGACGTCGCCGAGATACGCGACGCCTCCCAACGCCGACGCAAAGGGCGCCTCCTGCGTCGCGCGTCCCGCGAAGATGTAGCTGCCGCGCACCTCGCGGTTCCCCACCGTCATCAGCCGCTCGCGAATCGACGCGATGATGGCCGCATTCGCGGAACGCTCGTCAGCGTCCGCCTGCCCTCCCACGCTCTGACTGGCGACGGCTTCCGCCTGATTCAACAGGTCATTCACTTCGGTGAGCGCATCGTCCGCCGAGCCCATCATCAGGTCCGCGTGACGGAGGTTGTCCAGAATTTGATCCTGCCGATCAAGCGTCTGGCGCATCCGCACGGATTGCGACGCCGCAACCGGATCGTCGCTCGCCACCGTCAGCCGGCGTCCCGTCGAAAGCCGATTCTGCTGCACGAATATGTCGACCGTGCTCCGCCGGAGCGATTCGAGCATGCTCAGCGAGCGAAGGTTGTGCGAAACACGCGTCACGTTGATCGGGGTGATGGCCATAACAACTACCTCACCAAGGCGATCATCTCGTTCGTCAAACGGTCTACGACGCTGACAAACCGCGCCGCACCCTGAAAAGCACGCTCGAACTTGAGCAACTCGATGGCTTCCTCATCGAGACTCACGCCGCTGATGTTCTCTTTCTGCGCCTGCAACGAACTCAGCACGGACGCGGACGCTTCCACGCCGTCACGTGCTCCGGCCGAGTTCACCGCGACGGCATCCGCGATCCGCACGTAGAACTCCAGAATCGACGCCCCGTCCAGTGAGGAAACCGCCGACTCGCCCACCGTCGCGAGCCGCCCGGCGTTGACCCCGTCGCCGCTGAGATTGACGCCCGCCGCCGCGAACAGCGACGGCTGGTCCGCGACCGACCGGTTCACCGCGATGTCCGCGGCCGAGACGCCGTCGAACAACGTATTGATTCCCAATGCAGCCAGCAGGTTGGACGAATCCTCGCGTTGAGATTGACCATCGTGACCGAAGGTGAACGAGAGATTCGGATCGGCGACGATGCTCAAGCGATTGTCGACCGTGACCGAGGCCGTCACGCCGTCAACGGTCGCGTTAATGTCGGCGACCAGCGACTCCAACGTCGTGTCGCCGTCGATGCCGTCCAGATCGATCTCGATCTGATGGCTGGTCAGCGATCCACCCGCTTCGTTCGTGACGGCGATATAGAAACTTCCGTTCGTCGGCGCAAACGGCAGTGATGCGCCCGTGCTGCTGAGCGGTGCGGTCGGATCGGCAACGGCGTTGCTCGACGTAACGCTTGCAAACCCGCTCAGCCCCTGACCGTCCGCGTACGCCTTGTTCACCTCGAAGATGACCGCCGCCGCCAGTTGGTCGACCTCTGCGATGCGACCGAACGCGTCCCCGTCGCGGGCCGCGATCAACCCCTGCAACCGCCCTCCGCGAAGCTCCACCTGGGCGTTGGTGTCCGCGAACGCCACCGAGTCGCGCCGGAACTCGCCGTCCAGACGACTCGTAACCGCCAGCCCGCGCGAAACGCCACCCTGCACCAGGTTCTCGTTCCCGACGTACACATTGACCGAACCGTTCGGCTGAACCCGCACGCTGACTTCGACCAACTCAGTCAGCTCGCGAATGAGCGCGTCACGCTGATCGCGAAGCCCGTTCGCCGGCGAGCCCGACGATTCCGCCGCCACGATCTCCGTGTTGTTCTCGGCGATTCGCTCCGCCAGAGAATTCGCCTCCGCCACCATCGAACCGATGCTCTCGTTGAGGTCATCCCCCAACGCGCCCAGCCGCGACCGCATCTCGCGAAGCGTCCGTGCCAAAGTAGCCGCGCTGTTCACCGCAAGATCGCGCGTTGCCGGATCCGCCGGCGCGTTCTGAACGTCACTCATCGAATTGAAAAAACCGTTAAGCTGCTGCGAGAGCGGCAAACCCGTCACGGGATCGAACAGCGACTCGACCATCCCCAGTGTGCTGCGTTGCGCGCCGAGCGATTCGTGGTCGCCGATCGCGCTGCGAATGCGGTTCTCCAACGCATCGTCGAAGTTTCGCTTCAATGACGTCAACGCAACACCTGAACCAGGCCTCATCCCTTCAGGCAGCGCGTTGCCGGCGAGCGGCGTCAGCCCCGGTGTCTGACGCGTGTAGTCCGGGCTCCCCGCGTTGCTCACGTTCGTGCCGATGACCTGCAGCGCGCTCTGGTAGCTCAGCAACGCGCTTCGCCCGATGTTCAACGCTGAATCGATCAATCCCATGATCTCTACCCAATCGCCTCAAACAACGCCGTTGCCCGATCAACACCGCCCGACACCGCACCACGCTTCGTGTAAACACCGCTCGTCGCCCGCGCGCCTGAAACGGCCGAGAAGACCTCGCGCACGTGCTGAAGCACTTGCGCCGCGACCCGACCGACGAATTCATTCGTCTTGCGTACGCGATCAACGGCGCTGCGAAGGCGGTCGGCACACTCCTCGACACGCCGCCCCTGCGACGGTGCGAGACGTTCGGCGAGCTTCCGCGCGCTGAGTGATCGCGCCGTCTGAGCGGACATTCCAAACGCCCGTCCGAGCTGCTCCATCATCTGCTTGCGCAGACCCTCCTGTTCGTTGATGCGCACCGCCAATCCGCGCTCCCGCTCCACACACTCCATCAGTCGTGTCAACTCTGCGTTCCGCATCGATGCCACCTTGTCGACCAGCACCGCGTGCAACTGATCGTGCAGCTCGGTCAGGCGACCCATCAGAGTCAGCAGCCCATCCAGCCGAGCCCGCGTCTTGTCGCTACTACTTTCCGGCTTCATCGTTCGTCGATGCTCCATGGGCGACCGCCGCCGGCGCGAATCGGTTGAAGAGAACCTCGCTCAGTTCGTACTGCGTGGCTCTGCCGGCGCGTTCGACCAAGACCTGATCGAGCTGCGCCCGGAAAACCTCCTCACCTCGCCCGCCGTGACCGATCGATCCCTTCAACGTGCTCGACCGCATCGACCTCATCAGCGGACCAAAGAAGACCGAACCGATCACCTCATCGATGGTCTCGCGCAGCCGGGCGTGCTGAACTTCGGTCGCAGCCGAGCCCGACGCGGAAACGGAACTTGTTGTGTCAATCGCCGTCATCATCAGTCCGTAAACACGAGCTTGGCGTGCAGTTTTCCGGCACGCTGGATTTCCGTCAGAATGGCAATTCGATCCTCGACCGGGACTTTCAACTGATTGAGCGCCTGCAACAGGTCAGACAGACCGGCGTTCGCCCGTTCGCCCGTGTCCAGCGCGATAAACTCCCGCGACTCGATCCGAGGTTCGTCCGCCGCGGGCGCGGGCACGCGCACCGTGATCGTCAGACCCTTGTGCGACACGATCACCGGCGAAATCTGGGCGTCCCCGCTGACCACGATCGTTCCCGTCGAGCGGTCGATGGTGACGCGCGCTTCCGTCACCGGCATCAAAGTACTCAACTCCTCGATGTCACGAATCCACGACGCGATGTCGGCCCGCTGAAACGGCGGAACCCAAACGATCACGTTCTTCGGATCCGCCGCCACCGCCACGCGCTCGACGTCCGCCGCCAGAGACAGCTCCGCGTTGATCGCCTCGGCGATCGCCACGGCCAATCCCCACCCGGCGTGCGAATCCTCGAGCACATACGTCAGGTAGACCCCCTCCGACCGGATCCAGTCATTGCTGAACGGCAGCTCACTACCCGTCGCCGTGAAGCCGACCAGCACGTCTTCGTTGATCACCGCGCCGCCCTCCACCACCCCAACTGTGGAAACCGTCGGGTCGGGAAGGTGGACCGCGCCGGAGGCGTACGCGAAGACATTCGGAATAGTGAGGTCCCGGTACACCAGCGGCGTCACCAGCAGCCGCCCCCCCGCCAGACTCTCGGCGCTGCCGAACGCGCTGACGTGTACGTCGATTCGATCTCCCTCCCGAACACCGTGCTCGGGAATCACCGCATCGAGCATCACCAGGGCAACATTGGAAGTGTCCTTGAGCTCCTCCAGTCCGTTCACCGGCGCCGCCAAGCTGCCCAGCGCCTTGGCCAGCGAACGCATCGTCACTTCGTACGCGTCGCCGTCGCCCGTGCCGCCGAGACCGACCACCAGCCCGGTTCCAATCAGGTGGTTCACGCCGTAACCCTTGAGCTTGGTCACGTCGGCGACGCGTATCGGCACTTCGGCCCGCAGACCGGAGCCGCCAATGAGAGTCGACACGAGCGCCGCCGCCGAGATGATTCTGTTCGATCGCACTCTATCGCTCCCTAGAACGGCCTCAACGCGTCAAGCAGCTTCGGAACCCAACCACGCCGGCTGCCGTCGCGCACGGCGCCCTCGTTCGCTACGTCGATGACCTTTCCGGCGAGTTGCGTGCTCAGAATCGTGTTGTCCGGACTGACATCCACGCTGCGCACCGTGCCCGTCAGCGTCACCACGGACACCTCGTTGTCGAACTTGGTCATTGCCTTGGCTTGGAGCACGAGGTTGCCGTTGGGCTTGATGTCGATCACCTCGCCCGTGATGCGCGTCGTGAAACGGTCCTCGCGCTCCTTGTCAGCCTCGTACTTGAGCCGGTTGTTCAGTTTGAGATCGATGCGCGGTTTTCCGTTCGTGAACGTGCCCGCGCCCAGCGTGCCGTCGATCGGCTTGAAGATGTCCTCCAGCCCGGCCTTGAGGTCGTACTGCTTCTTGCTCTCCAACTCGCCGTCCGACTCGAACTTGCGCTGCTCGCGAATAATGATCGTAATGAGATCGTGAACCTTGAACTTGCGCGGCGGTTTGACCGTCACCGCGGTCAGCGAGTGCCGCTCCAACGTCGGGTTCCCCGTCTTCGGCACCAGGTTCCGAGGATCGACATCGCCCCGCTTCACCACCGGTGCCGCCTTCGTCGCGCGCTGGCGTCCGATCGACGCCGTCTGCGCCGCCGCCGATCCCGCCAGCACAAGCGCCAACACAAGTGCCGGCACGGTTCGCCTCAACGATCCGTGGGTGCCCCATCCTTCGCCGTAGGCGAAGGGTGGGGGACGGAAGTCGCGTCCGGAACGCGCGATCCCCCACTTCCACGGTAGAACCTCTGTCCCCCACCCTTGCTGCGCAAGAATGGGGCACCCGCAACCCACCAGGAGTCCCGTCACGCTACTCCGCATGGTTCTCCCCCAAAGCCAACTGCAACCCCGTCTGCGGCGCAACGGTCGACCCCGCACGCCCGATCACCACACGCTGAGCGCCGGCCACGACACCCACGAGTCGTTGACCGCGACGCCCGCCAATCTGCAACTCCACCTTCTCTCCGAACCCGCCCGCCGAAACCGCCTTGGCAACGGAACGCACCTCGATACCACCCGAAACCGAGAGAACGTCCACCAGCTGTCCACGCCGCACGAGCGGAACGGCCTCCAAATCGCTGGGACGAATCCCGCTTCCCGCCGGGATGAATCGCCTGGCGCGCTGTCCGACGACCGCATCGAGCGACGCGATACCCAGATCGTTGCTGCGTTCGTACAGCCGCTCTTCGATGGCGACGTCTTCGAGTCGAACCGCCGCCTTCGTGTTGATCGCGCGCTTCGCCACCACGATCTGCTTGCGCACCATCGAATTGACCACCAGATGAACCGTCCGGAGTTGCTCGCCCTCCCGGTGAACGTCGACATCGACCGCGATCATCCGACCCACACGCCGCCCACCGCGGATGCGAACGTTGAATGCGTATTCGGGCTCCGACAGCTCGAGCGACTGCGCGGACGTGCGGCCGAACTCCAGATCCACACTACCGCCCAGCCCCTTCATATGACGCTCAAACGCCCGCCGGACCGCGTCCCGCAGCGTCTTCGGACTCCCCGTCCGCGATGCGCTCGCCCGATCCGCTGTTGACTCCGGCATCCGCGGGCGCGAGACAACGGCACGCGTCGCCCCGGCAAGCGCCACGCTCGCCAGGTTCGCCCCGCCCCGCCTCAATGCGCGCTGCACATCCGCGGCCGATACCGTCGTCGAACCTCCGGGCGGCGGTGCCGCGATCACGCGCTCGGTCGCCAGCACAGCGCGTTCCGCCGGCTCCAGGTCCGAAAGGTCGCAAATGTCACCCAGTGTCACTTCGTCTCCGGACACCACGACGTCCGGCCAGACGCGCACGGTCGCCCCGTCCGCCGCACCGGGCAGACTGGCGAATACGAGCGCGACCGCCCCACATGCGGCCCGCGCGAATGACACCTTGTTGCACTCCTTGCTCATCATCTCAGCATCCTGCCTTGGCACATGTACTCAGCCGCAGTGACACCATTACGCGTCACCCGCGCCTCTGCCGTTCAATGACTACCTCCTCAGGTTCGCCACTACCTGCAGCGCCTGATCGGCCGCTTGAATGGTCTGGCTGTTCAACTCGAACGACCGCTGCGTCAGAATCAACTGGATCAACTCACGCACCGGATCGACGTTGCTCATCTCGAGCGCGTTCTGCTGAATCGTCCCCAGCCCGTCCGATTGCGGCGAGCCGGTCACCGACGGACCGGAGGCATCTGTTTCCTTCCACAGATTCTGACCGATCTGCGCCAGCCCCTCCGGGTTGACGAACCGTGCCAACTCCACCTGCCCCACAACGGTCAGCGCCGTCGCACCCTGCTGGAGCACGCTGACCTCTCCGTTGTTCCCGATCTCGATCCGTATCGCGTCCTCCGGAACAGTCACCGGCGGCTCGAGGATCGAGCCTTCACTGTTGCCCAGCACCAGGTTCCCCTCGGAGTTTCGCGTGAAGCTGCCGTTCCGGGTGTACCCGGTGATCAACGAGCCGTTGTCCACCGTCCGCACCTGAAAGAACCCCTCGCCGTCGATCAGCATGTCCAGTTCGCCCTCGGTGCGGTCCACCGACCCCTGCGTGAAACTCTGCTGCGTGCCGCTGATATTCACGCCGAGCCCGACCTGGATGCCGTGAGGGATCGGCTCATCCTCCGCGTTGCGGATGCCCGGCTCGCGCTTGATCTGGTACATCAGGTCCTCGAAGTTCACGCGCGACCGCTTGAAGCCGGCCGTGTTCACGTTCGCCAGGTTGTTCGCCAGAACATCAAGCTTCGTGTCTTGAGCCTTCATGCCCGTAGCGGCGGCGTGTAACGCGGTAACAGCCATACGTACCTACTTTCCTCTAACCGACGCGCCCGACGCGGCTGATGGCTTGGCCCAGCGTCTGGTCCTGCATCGAGATCATTCGTGCATTCATCTCGTACGCACGCGACACCTCGATCATCGAGGCAAGACCCGTGATCGGGTTCGCCGTCGAACGCTCGACGTATCCGTTGGAAACACGGCTGTCCGACCGCGTCCCCGCGTCGCCGTGACTGTCGTACAAACTTGCCCCCACCTTCGTCAGGCGACTCGTGTCCGCAAACGACACGATCCCCAGCTCGGCCACCTCATCCTCACCTTGTCGAATCACGCCGTCCGCGCTGACAGTCGGTTTCTCGGTGTTTTCGGAATCGAATCGTATGGCCCGCCCGTCCCGATCGAGCACGCGCGCCCGACCCCCGCCGGCCACCATGACGAGTTCGCCCTCCTTGTTGAGTGTCAAGCGTCCGTCACGCGTGTACCGTGTCTCGTCGCCGTCCTGAACCTTCAGGAACCCGTCGCCCATGATCGCCAGGTCGAAAGGGTTCTCGGTCTGTTGCAAGGAGCCCTGCTCGAACGTATTCACGGTCGGCTGAACCCACGAACCCCCGGTCATTCCGTCAAGAACCGGATGCGAAAACCGGCCCCGACCTCCGCCGCCGAGGCTCTCCAGGGCGCGCTCTTGAACAACCGCCAGATCCTCCTTGAAACCGACCGTGTCCACGTTGGCCAAGTTGTTGGCCATGATCGACTGACGGTAGTCGGAAACCTGCATGCCGGCGGTGGACAACCAGATGCCATACGTCATCGCGGGTCACCCTCCTGACCAGCGGACTCCGTCCCCGGGGCATCGACGCTGCACGCACTGGCAGCCGGTGCGACGTCGTCGACGACTTCCCGAATGCGTTGACCCAGGTCGGTCCAATCGGTCGCGCCGATGCAATCAGCCTCGATCTTCCGTTTGATCCGGTCGTTCTTCATCGCGCACCTCAGGGACACTAGCTGACACTCCGCAGCCAATCCGGCCAATCCACAAGACAGGTGCGGTGCCAGAGGCGCGCATCGCGGCACCCAGGCGAGGAAAAACGGGGGACATGCCGCCCGTAACATCTTCAATCAAAGTAGCTTACGAAATGCCAGGCCCGCGGCACTTTGCCCGACGCCCGTGCCGCCAACCGACACTCAAGGCGCACCGCTTGCCGACCCAATGGCAGGAATTGCAGACAGAAATGCTCGTGAAAGGGGGAGCTTCCGCGATTCAGGTTACGCGGCGGACTCACGCGTGTCAGGCAAGACCGAGACGAGTCTCGCCTCGGAGCGCCGCAGGCTGAGATGGTACCCGCGGACGTAGACATCGATCGGATCGCCCAGCGGAGCGACGCGGGCAAGCACCACGTCGGTACCCGGCGTCAGCCCCATCTCCATCAGGTGCATGCCGCGATCGCCCTCCATGGCCACTCCCGTGACTCGGGCGGTACCGCCGATATGCAGGCGATCGAGCGTCGTGACCCAGCGGGCCCCTCCGGCGGCGTCGGAAATCATCTCAGGCATCCTCCTAATCCCCTCCAAGAGACCAGTTCTCATCCCTCTGCGGAATCGAGACTGAGTCTAAGTTACGATTAGACTGGCAATCCCCGTGCCACACCAACCACCTTCACCGGAACGCCGCCACGCCATGGAAACGCTGCTTCCGCTCGACCGGCGCGCCACGGGTTGCGCGATTTCGGGTTGCCTTGCGGCATCTCACACAGGCGTCGGAAGCTCCCATAACCTCCAGCCGCGTTCGGCGGGATTCGCGTTAGTTCCGTGTGGTATGGGACTTGCAAACGGTCCCGACGCTGACATAGTGTCACACCCTGACCGTACGCCAAGCGGATGGCTGGAGAGAACGTCACCATGAGCACACAAACCACCGAGCAGCGGGTCCAATCCGCTCGACTCTTCGAACGTGCCCAAAAGGTACTTGTCGGCGGAGTGAACAGCCCGGTTCGCGCCTTCAAAGCCGTCGGCGGGCAGCCGGTCTTCGTCGACCGCGCGGAAGGTCCGTACGTCCATGACGTCGATGGGAACCGCTACGTCGATCTCGTCGGCAGTTGGGGGCCCGCGATCGTCGGTCACGCCCACCCCGCCGTGGTCGAAGCAGTTCAGCAGGCCGCCGCCCGGGGGCTCAGCTTCGGGGCGTGTTGCGCCGCGGAAGCGGAACTGGCCGAACTCATCGTCGACGCCGTCCCCGGCGTGGACATGGTGCGCCTCGTCAGCAGCGGGACCGAAGCGACCATGAGCGCGCTACGCCTCGCGCGCGCTTGCACCGGGCGAGACAAGGTTCTCAAATTCCTCGGCTGCTATCACGGGCACGTCGACGCCTTGCTCGTCGCGGCCGGGTCCGGAGCAGCAACGTTCGGTCAACCCGACTCAGCCGGAGTTCCGAAGGTCTTTGCGGAGTCAACCGTGTTGGCACCGTACAACGATCTGTCCGCCGTTGAAGATATCATGGCGTCACACGGCAGCAGCATCGCCGCCATCATCGTCGAACCGATCGCCGGCAACATGGGTTACGTCACCCCCAGTGACGGATTCCTGGAAGGCCTGCGCCGCGTCTGTGACAAACACGGAGCGTTCCTCATCTTCGACGAAGTCATGACCGGCTTCCGCGTCGCGTGGGGCGGCTACCGAAACCTGTGCAACGTTCAGCCGGACCTGACCTGCTGGGGCAAGGTCATCGGCGGTGGCATGCCGGTCGCCGCCTACGGCGGATCGCGCGAGACGATGTCACAACTGAGCCCGCTCGGTCCGACCTACCAGGCCGGCACCTTGAGCGGCAATCCAGTCGGGATGGCGTCCGGTCTGGTCACGCTCGGCATCTGCAAGAGCGACGGTTTCTACGACGCGCTCGGTGCAAAGGCCGCCAAACTCGCCGGCGGTCTGAGCACGGCGGCGCGAGAAGCGGGCGTCCCTTTGCGGACCGGTTCCACGGGCGGCATGTTCGGCATGGCGTTTTCCGAGTCCCCGGTGCGTAACTTCGATGACGCGCAGCGTTGCGATCACGCCCGTTTCGCCCGGTTCTTCACCGCAATGCTGAATCGCGGCGTCTGGCTGCCGCCGTCCGGGTACGAGGCCATGTTCGTGTCGGCCGCCCACAACGATGAAACCCTCGACCACGTCGTAGGCGCGGCGTGCGAGAGCTTTCGGAGCGTCGCATCATGACCAAGCTTCGCGTTGGAACCCGTGGCAGCGACCTCGCCCTGTGGCAGACCGGCTGGGTCAGCAATCTGCTGCGTGCCGCCCACCCGGAGCTGGAAATCGAGCGGATCATCATCAAGACCCATGGCGATACCGCCACCGAGCAGCGCTTCGATGAAGACTGGCCCGTCGGCGGGTTCGTCGGCGCGATCGAGCAGGAACTCGCCGGCGAGCGCATCGATTTCGCGGTACACAGCTACAAGGACCTGCAAACGATCGTCACCGCCGGTCTCGTGATCGCGGCCATACCCGAGCGCGAAATCGTCCACGACATTCTGGTGAGCAGCGAACCCGTCGTGTTGGACAACCTGCCGCGCGGATTCCGGCTTGGCACGAGCAGTCCTCGCCGAATGGCTCAGTTCCGGCGCATCGCGGATGTCGAGATCGTCCCCATACGCGGCAACGTTCCCACGCGTATCGCCAAGGTTCAGGGTGACGGACTGGACGGCACCATCCTCGCCGCCGCCGGCGTGAAGCGCCTCGGTCTGGACCCGCCCAACCCGCTGGAGTTGCCGGTTGATCGGTTCGTCCCCGCCCCGGCGCAGGGCGCGCTGGCAATCCAAGCCCGCGAGGGAAGCCTGGCCGCCGAGATGCTGGTCGTCCTCGACGACGCACCGACGCGCCGCCGCGTCGTGGCTGAGCGCAGCTTCCTCCGCGCCATCAACGCCGGCTGTCACACACCGGTCGGCGCACTCGCTTCACTCGACGGGAACGCGGTCGATCTGCACGCCCAACTCTTCAGCGACGATGGCACGCGCCTCTCGGAAGGAACCGAGCGCGGCGAAGACCCCGCCGCCGTCGGACGGCAACTGGCCGAACGGCTGATGCAGGAACTCGGAAATCGCTCGTGATCGTCTGGGTAACACGTGACGAACCGACCGACGGTCCGCTTTCGACGGCGCTCCGTGCCGTCGGGCTCGACGTGCTGCTGGCGCCCGTGCTTCAGCGGCGCGTGGTCGACGACGCATCAGCCGTAATCGGCCGACTTGGCGCGGACGATTGGCTCGTCCTGACCAGCGCGTACGCTGTCGATGCGGTCGCCCTCGGCGCGGCGCGCGTCCCGCGCGTCGCCGTCGTCGGAGACGTCTCCCGCGAGGCGGCTCGCGCCAGGGGCTTCCGGGTGGAACTCGTCAGCCCCACCGGTACCGCGAGGGGTTTGTTCGCCGAACTCCGCGCGGCCGTCACCGCCGGAAGAGTGTGTTACCCCCGGTCGTCGTTGGTCCCCCCACCCGAGCCGTGGAAGAACGTCGAGATTCTGAGCCCCGTGCTCTACGAAACCACGCCGCGCGCGTTCGATCGGGGGATTCTCGATGCAGTGGATGTGGTCGCCGTCGCCAGCCCGTCGGCCGTTCAAGCGATTGGTTGCGTTGATTTGCCTTGCGCGAGCATCGGTCCCACCACGTCCGCCGCCCTGCGCGACATCGGCATCGAGCCGTGGATCGAGGCTCGGGAGAAGAGCTTTGAATCGCTCGCCGAATCGATCGCCGCTCAAGGCGAGGCGGAGCGCTCCCCCGCGGGTCGCCGCTAAACGTGCTGTGCTGCGGGCGTCACCCATTATCTGAGGCACGGCGGTACACTAGTACTCCGACAACCGTGTATTGATGGGTGCCACCGGCAGCTTGCTGCCAGTGCTTCTGCTCATCACACTGGCGGACAAGCCGCCAGTGGCACCCGTTTTGCCATCGACTCATCAATTCACGCGTGTCGCAGTACTAGT
>JAJDDR010000001.1 GCA_029260255.1 Phycisphaerae bacterium | reverse complement strand
GGCGTGACGGTATGCACGGCGAATACGCTGACCACCGAGTGCAACGCGACACCGGGTTTGCCGGCGACCGAAATCTGCGACGGACTTGACAACGATTGCGACGGGACCGCTGACAACGGGTTCGTTCTGGGCGCCGCTTGTTCGGTGGGCATTGGCGAATGCGTGGCGTCGGGCGTGACGGTCTGCACGGCGGACACGCTGACCACCGAGTGCAACGCGACGGCGGGTACGCCGACGACCGAGGTCTGCGATGGTCTTGACAACAACTGCGACGGTGTGGCGGATAGCGGGTTCGACGTTGGAGTCGCCTGTGCGGTTGGCGTCGGAGAATGCGCCGCCATTGGCACGAAGGTCTGCACGGCGGACGGATCGACCACCGAATGTAGCGCGGTCCCGGGCACACCGGTTGCCGAGACATGCGATGGGCTGGACAACGATTGCGACGGCGCCGACGACAATGGCTTTGACGTGGGGACTGTGTGCGGCGTTGGCGTGGGAGAGTGCGCGGCCTTGGGCGTTAAGGTCTGTTCCGTCGATGGGTTAACGACGGAGTGCGACGCCGTTGCTGGTACGCCTTCGTCCGAGTCGTGCGACGGCCTGGACAACAACTGTGATGGCGTCAGTGACGACGGCTTCGATGTGGGTGCTGCCTGCTCGGCGGGAGTTGGAGAATGTGAGACAATCGGAGTGAAGATCTGCACCGCCGATCAGCAGGCCACGGAGTGCGACGCGGTCGCAGGTGCCCCGACTGCGGAAGTATGCGACGGGCTCGACAACAACTGCGACGGGAATACTGATGAGAATCCGGCGGCTGCGGCTTCATGCGACTTCGGTAACCCCTGTGCCGTCGAAGCATGCGTGGGTGGTAGTTGCGTCGCGCCGCCGGCCGACTGCACGGAGTTCGGGGATGATTGTAATGCTGCATCGTGCGATCCGAGCGGCGCGGACGGGAACTGCGCCGTCCTCACGCCGGCGAACGAGGGTCAACCGTGCGGCTTCGGGCTCGGATTGTGCGACGCGGATGGCAATTGCGCCGGAACTTGCGTTGGTGTGAACAACTGCGCGGACGCGGATGGAAACGGCATTATTGACGACCAGTGTTTGTTCTATGACTGCGTGAGTCAATTGTGCGTCGAGACGCCGCGCGTGTTTGCGGACATTAGCGGCCCATTCGGAGAATGCCAACCAGACGGCTTCTGCAACGTGCATGACAGGAATCTCGCGTTGAACTGTTTCGCGGGCGAAACGGTGTGCACATCGATCAATATCGACGCCGGTGGTCCGTTCGGTGACTGCGCGCCGGACGGGTTCTGCAACATCCACGACGCCAACCACGCGCTGACTTGCTTTGCTGGTCAGAACGCTTGCACCTGCACGCCTGGACCGGCCCCGTCGGTTTCACCAGATGTCGTGGGCCGCGCGAATCTGCGCGCTGTGGCCGACCGGCAAGGTGTGGACCCCGGAACCACAGTTGACGTACGCGTCTTCATCGACGGCGGGACTTACGGATTGCAGAGCTACCAACTGCACTTGCAGAGCACCGGCGGGGAACGCGGACAACTCGGATTGGTGGGTATCGCTCTGGAGCCGCGACCCGACCTCATGTTTGCGAACTCCCCGGACCGATTCGAAGCCTTCAATGTGGAAGTGTCGCAGATGCTCTCCGGTAACGGCGCAGGCGACGCCAGAATAGAAGGCTCTGCCTACCTTGCGACGTTCACGTATCGGGCCTCGGCCGATGCCAGGGGCACTTTCGTGGTGGACGTGATGCATGATGAAGCCTCTGGTGACCAGACTTTCCTAATTGCGGGGATGACGAACAGAGTTGAAGTCGCACTGGCGCTGCCGGCCGTAATCACAGTGAGACCAAGTGGACGTGGGCACGTCCGCTCAGGCAACTGATGCCGGCGGTGGTTGTCCGCGGACTCTTGCGCGCGGCGAGATGGCGCGCAGGACTTTCTGTCTCAAGATGCTGTGCTATGCAGTAGTTGTAAGCGTCCTGCGAAGCACGTGCCGGCGTGGGGCAGCGCACGGTCGTGGTGCGATGAAACGATCGGTCTGCCAGGGGGTTGGTTTCAGGTGCTTGGCTTGCCAGAGATCGGGAAGGAATGGGTCGAGTTGGCTGATCGGAGTGGTGGGCAGGCGACGGAGCACGTCGCGAAGGTAAGCGAACGGGGCAGGGCCAGCGCGCATAAAGGGGTAAGATAGATAAGCTGGCGCGATGGAGCGCAATCGGTTACACCTTCTGCAAGCTCGCCGAATGGGGCGGCGAGGGAGTTTTGCGGAAGGAGTCTGCCGATGGCCCAACGTCGTTCGAGCGTCAAGTCGGGTGCGGCCAAGTCGCTGCATTCGATCGTCAGGTGTTTTGAGACACTGCCGGATCCGCGTCATCAGCGAAATGGGAAACGCCTCAATAGTGTTCGGCACTCAGATTGCGTGTTGCCACGGACGGGGCGGATGAGGCGTGCGGGCACGTTACGCGGGAGAAATCCGGGGGACGGTCGGGACGCAGGCCGGCGAAAATCGGCGCATGCATGACGGCCGACTCCGTG